>NZ_JAWIRU010000016.1:0-79884 GCF_036320025.1 Stenotrophomonas sp. SMYL86 | reverse complement strand
CCCGCGCCCCCCCCCACCGCCCCCCCCCCCCCCCCCCCCCGCCCCCCCCCACCCCCCCCCCCCCCCCCCCCCCGACTCTACAAGGGCCAGATCCAAAGCAGTCGAGCAAGCTCGACTCTACAAGGCTACTTGGCAGACACCCGCCACACCACGTCGCCCACGTCGTCGGCGACCAGCAGTGCGCCTTCGGCATCCATCGCCATGCCTACCGGTGCGCCCATCAAGGTCTTCTCGTCCTTGGAGGCGAAGCCGCTGACCACGGTCTGCGGTCGCCCGGTCGGCTTACCGTCCGTGAACGGTACATAGACCACTTCGTAGCCGCTCAGCGGCGAACGATCCCAGCTGCCGTGTTCGCCGATGAAGGCGCCGCCGTGGTACTGCGCCGGCAGTGCCTGGCCGGTGTAGAACAGCAGGCCCAGCGGTGCCACGTGCGAGCCGATGGCGTAGTCCGGCGTGATGGCTTTCGCCACCAGGTCCGGCCGCTGCGGCTGCACGCGCTCGTCCACGTGCTGACCGTAGTAGCTGTAGGGCCAGCCGTAGAAGCCATCTTCCTTCACCGAGGTGAGGTAATCGGGCACCAGATCCGCACCGATTTCATCGCGCTCGTTCGCCACGGCCCACAGCGTGCCGGTACTCGGCTCCCAGTCCAGTCCGGTCGGGTTGCGGATGCCCGACGCAAAGATGCGGCTGCCACGGGTGGCCACGTCCACTTCCAGCACCACCGCGCGGCGATATTCGACGGCCAGGCCGTTCTCGGTGATGTTGCTGTTGGAGCCCACGCCCACGTACAGCTTGCTGCCGTCACGGCTGGCCAGCAGTTCCTTGGTCCAGTGGTGATTGATGGTGCTGGGCAGGTCGGTGAACTCACGGCCCTTGTCGGACATGCGGGTTTCGCCCGGCACGTAGTGGTACTGCATGATGTTGCCGGTGTTGGCCACGTACAGCGTGTCACCGATCAGTTGGATGCCGAACGGCGAATGCAGGCCTTCGATGTACACGTGCTGGGTCCACGTGGCAGTACCAGGCGCACGGCGCAGCAGGGTGACCCGGTTGCCGCCCTTGCCGGCCTTGCCCGAGCGCGCCTTCACCTTGCCGGCAATCCACTGCTTGGGCGTGGTGACCGGTTCTTCGCCGGGGCCATTGCCCTCCACCACCAGCACATCGCCGTTGGGCAGAGTCAACAATCGCCGCGGATGCTGCAGGTTGGCGGCGATGCGTTCGATCTTCAGGCCTTCGGCCACGGTGGGTGACTGGCCGTCGGCCCAACCCACGCCTTTGGGCACCTGCATCGGCGGCATCAGAAAGTTCTTCGGTGCCGGCAGAGGCGGCTTCGCACCCGACTGGTCGGTGGGGTGGTATTCGGCCTTGCCGGCACAGGCCGACAGCATCACGGCCAGCGCCAGGGCGCCCACGGTAGGCAGGATGTGCTTAGCCATGACGACCTCCCTGCAGCACCGGCGGCTGCAGTGACAGCAGGATCAGACCCAGGGCGATCAGGGCCACGGTCAGCGCCGACAGGATCGTGCCCGGCACCGCAACGGCATACGCATCGCGGCTGTGCACGAAGGCATTCCAGATCGCCAGCAGCACCGCGACCAGGTTGAGGAAGAAGTCGATGCGGTCGATGCGGGTGGCGGTGCCGTTGCGGCGCCAGACCGCGAACAGGTTGATCAGGCGCGGAATGATGGCGATCAACAAGCCGAAGGTGATCAGCCAGGCAGCGGCCTTGCCCCACATCACCTCGGCGCTGTTGAGATAGATCGCGTCGAAGATCAGCGCGCCGACGAAGAAGCCGAAGGGTATCGGGTTCAACAGGCTGAACAGCGTGGTGCCGAGGCCGCGATGGGCCTGGGCCAGAGGGTTGACCATCATCGTGCTCCGATGCGGAAGGGTGCACGCGCTGTAGTAGCACAGCCGGATGTGAGGGGGCGCGATGATGCCGGGTAGATCCACGCCATGCGTCGATACGCGTGCCAACCAAGGTGGGCACCTACCAGATGCGGGCCGCTGCAGTCGTCATTACCCCACGGCATAAGTGTTTGTGACGCAATCGGCACATCTGCAGATTGGGAGTGTGAAGAGGTAGGGGGTTGTTCGTTGTGTCGCGTTTGGCTCGTTGCGATGGGGCAGTTCCGCCCCGCCGTCCTGCCATGCCGATTCACAACAGAAGGATTCGTGTATGAAGCGACACACGCAACGCTCCGCGCCACCGCGCTCCGCGCGCCTGGCCCTTGCCACTGCCCTGGTGCTGGGCAGCCTGGCCGTCACCGCCCAGGCCCAGCAGGCCGATCCGCTGGCCGGGCGTCAGTGGCATCTGCTCAACACCGGACAGGCCGTACTGGGCGATACCCTGCCGGTGGCTGGCAACGATCTGAACGTGGATGGCCTGTTCCGCAATGGCATCCGTGGCCAGGGCGTCACCATCGCCATCGTCGATGACGGCCTGCAGATCGCACACCCGGACCTGGCCGCCAACGTTGCGGCGGTCGCCGGCAAGAACTTCGCCAACCAGAGCAACAACCCTTCACCGTCCAATCCCGACCGCGACAATCACGGCACCATGGTCGGCGGCATCGCAGGTGCAGTAGGTGCCAACAACCTGGGCGTGCGCGGCGTCGCCTCGGCGGCCACCCTGAAGGGCTTCAACTTCCTGGCGTCCAATGCCCAGGGCAATTCGAATTCCAACATCGAGTACTCGTGGTGGGACGGCGCCGAAGTGGCCGACGTGGGGGTCTTCAACAACAGCTGGGGCTCCAGCCCGGGCAACCCCAACCTGCCGCTGGCCTACAGCCAGAACGACATCGCCGCCTATGAGCAGGCCATGTCCGGCACCCGTGGCGGCCGCGGTGGCATCTACGTGAAGGCCGCCGGCAACAACCACAACAACGGCGCACGCTCGGATGGCACCGACATCTGCTCGGCAGACACCAAGAACCGCAACACGGGTTGCATTCCGGCCGGCCGCGACCCGCGTAACAACCTGTTCAACGTGATCACCGTTGCCGCCGTGCGCGCCGATGGCGTGCGCTCGTCCTACTCGTCCACCGGCTCGGCGCTGTGGGTGTCCGGCTTCGGCGGTGAGAATGGTTGGCAGCGGCAGGTCGTGCCGGGGCAGCTGGCGATCCGCTACGATCCGGCCATCCTCACCACCGATGTCACCGGCTGCGCGCAGGGAAGCAACAAGAACACGAGCCTGCGCAACACTTTGGACGGCGACCAGTCTGCCATCGACAGCACCTGCAACTACACCGGCAAGATGAACGGCACCTCGGCGGCCACGCCGATGGTGTCGGGCGTGGCGGCACTGCTGCTGGAGACCAACCCGAACCTGTCCTACCGCGATGTGAAGTACATCCTGGCCACCACCGCCACCCGCACCGATCCGAACCGGGCAGCGGTGACCCACTCCGACGGCCGCGTGCTGGTGCCGGGCTGGACGGTGAATGCCGCCGGCCGTGCCTACAGCAACTGGTACGGTTTCGGTGTGGTCAATGCGGCACGCGCGGTACAGGTCGCAGAGGACTTCCAGCCGCTGGGTGCACTGGTGGATAGTGGCTGGCGCAACACGACGCGTACCGTGGCCATCGGCAATACCTCGGCGGCCGCGGCGCGCCTGACCTTCCAGCTCGCCAACGGTGCGCGCAACATCGAGAGCGTGCAGCTCGGCTTCCGCGTCAACCACAGCAACACCCGCCAGCTGCAGTTCGTGCTGATCTCGCCCAGTGGCACCCGCAGCGTGGTGCAGCCGGCATTCACCGCGATCGGCTCTGGCCTCAATGGTGTCCAGCGCAACTTCACCAACTGGGACCTGCTGTCCAGCAATGCCTTCCTGGATGAGAACGCCACGGGCACCTGGACACTGGAAGTAACCGACCTGGGGCAGGCCGCGAACGCAGCATCGCGTGGCAACCTCGAATTCTTCAAGATCCGCGTTCTGGGGCACTGATGATGAAGACGACCATTCTGTTGAGCACCCTCGCCCTTGCGGCGATGACCACCACCGCCTGGGCACAGAGCTCGGGCCAGACACCTCCGGCGAAGACCTTGTCGACCGTAGACACGCAGCAGTTGAAGGCGGAGGCCACTGGCCGTTCGTTCAATGTGGGCGGCTCGCGCTTCCAGCTGGCGCCGTCGGCAACCGTGCAGCAGGCCAGCGGCGGTCAGTTCCGGATCACCACCGGGGCTGATGCCAGCGCGGCGGCCGTCGGCACCCGCAGCAAGCGGTCCACGGATGCGTCTACCGGTGTGGCCGCACGTGCGGATGCCGGTGCCAGCAAGTTTGCGGCCGCTGTCTCCAACGATGGCGCACCGGTCGTGGCGACCTCGCGGGTCAAGGTGTTCTTCACCGATGCGGCTTCGGCGCAGCGTGCGGCCACCGCCACCGGCGGCACCGTGGTGAAGGTATCCAAGGCCTCGGGCCGCGCGATTGTGGAGTATCCGTCGGTGAACGCGGCACTGGATGCGACCACCAAGCTGCTGTCGACCGCCGGCATCAAGGCGGCCGAGCCGGACGTGGTGCAGTGGGAAGAAAGCAAGTAAGGCGTTGAGTGGTGCCCCCGGCCGGTTGGCTCTCCTGGCCGGCCGGGGGATTGGTGTGGGGGGTGTGCCGACCAACGGTCGGCACCCACCAGATTCATTCACCGCGTGTCGACCAAGGTCGACACCTACCCGGCGGCGAGCGTGTCGCTTTGCTTGAGGTGGCAGCTGGCCAGCGGGCCGTTGCCGGCGGCCGGATGGCCAGGCTCGAGCAGCAGGCGCTGCACGTCCGAGAACAGCTTGTCCACCGGCATGCCATAGGGCGCGAACAGGCGCAGGCGGCCCTGGCGGTCGAACACGTAGCCACCGGCGATATGGCTCATGGTGTAGGTCTCCGGCACCGGGCCGGGTTCCTTTTCGTAGAACGCCTTGAAGTCGCTGGCCATCGCGGCCAGTTGTGCTTCGTTGCCGACCAGTGCGATCGCCTTGGGGTCGAACGCTTCCACATAGGTGCGGGCGACTTCGGGCGTGTCGCGTGCGGGATCGACACTGACGAACACTACCTGCAGCTGGTCGGCATCCTTGCCCATCAGGTGCTTGACCTGGCTGAGCTCGACCATGGTGGTCGGGCACACGTCCGGGCAGCTGGTGAAGCCGAAGAACAGATAGGTCACCTGCCCCTGCAGGTCCTTCGGCCCACGCACGGTGCCGTGGCTGTCGGGCATCGACCACTGCTGGCCGAGTTCTTCGCAGGCGATGTCCTTGGAATAGAAGTCCATGCGCGACTGCGCACTGCAGCCGGCCAGCAGGCCGATGGCCAGGCCTGCCAGCAGCGGCAGGCGGAAACGGGGAGAGAACAACGAACGGGCAACAGCAGCAGAGCGCTTCACGGGTACCACCAACGCAGACGCGGGCGGGGTCTCGGTCAGGCCTGCCCGTGGGGGAAAGAGGACGGAGGTGCCGGGGTGATCGCGCGGTCCATGCCGATCACCCCGGCCACGGTCAGTTGATCATCATGTGGTAGTGCATGCTCCAGATGATCCAGACCGACAGTGCGACGACGATGAACAGGATCACCAGGGTGAACACGAAGCTGGCCAGGTTCCAGCCACCTTCGGACTTACGGTCCATGTGCAGGAAATAGACCAGCTGCACCAGGATCTGCGCCACCGCGAAGCCGACCAGCAGGAACAGCGTGAGCGGCCGCGACAGCACCGGGTTCATCACCAGCGCGAACGGCACCACGGTCAGCAGCGCGCACAGCACGAAGCCGATCAGGTAGGACTTGGTGGAGCCGTGCGCATTGCCGGCGCGCGAGGTTTCGACGTGGGCCATGTCAGAAGGCTCCGATCAGGTAGACGAAGGTGAAGACGCAGATCCACACCAGGTCCAGGAAGTGCCAGAACAGGCTCAGGCACGACACGCGGGTGATGTTGGTCGGGGTCAGGCCGCGGCTGTAGACCTGGTGCATGACCACCGCCATCCAGATCAGGCCGCTGGCCACGTGCAGGCCGTGGGTGGCGACCAGCGCGAAGAACGCCGACAGGTAGGCACTGGTGCTGGGGCCCGCGCCTTCGTGGATCAGGTGCGAGAACTCGTAGATCTCCATGCCGATGAACGAAGCGCCGAGCACGAAGGTCACGCCCAGCCAGCGCAGCACCGCCGAGGTGTCGTGGCGATGCATCGCCAGCACGGCCTGGCCGTAGGTGATGCTGGAAACCAGCAGCAGGAAGGTCTCGGCCATCACGAACGGCAGCGAGAACAGGTCCTTGCCGGTGGGGCCACCAGCGTAGGCGGTGCTGAGCACCGCGTACGAGGCAAACAGCGAACCGAACAGCACCAGGTCGGACATGAGGTAGACCCACATGCCGAACACCTTCATGCCGCCCTGTTCGTGGCCATGGTCGTGTTCGTGGTGGTCCTCGTGCGCCTGCGTGTCGCTGGCCAGCTCCGGGCGGGTCAACAGGTTCATGCGCGTACCTCCTTCAGCTTGGCAAGGTTGGCTGCTTCGGTGCGCGCCACCTCTTCGGAACTGACGTAGTAGTCCACGTCCTCGTCATAGGACCGCACGATCAGGGTGACGATCATCGCGATGAAGCTGGCTGCAGCCATCCACCAGATGTGCCAGACCAGGGCGAAGCACAGCACCAGGATCCAGATGTTGAGGATCAGCGGCACGCCGGTGTTCTTCGGCATGTGGATCGGTGCGTACTTCTTCGGCGGCGGCGGCAGGCCACGCTTCTTCGCTTCGTGGAAGGCATCCAGCTCATCGGCCTTGGGCACCACGGCGAAGTTGTAGAACGGCGGCGGCGACGGCGTGGCCCATTCCAGCGTGCGTGCATTCCACGGGTCGCCGGTCAGGTCCAGGTTGCGCTTGCGGTCGCGCACGCTCACGTAGATCTGCACCAGCATCAGGATGATGCCCGCGAACACGAACAGCGCACCGATGAAGGCGGCGATCAGGTACGGCGTCCACGCCGGGTTGTCGTACTGGTTCATGCGGCGGGTCATGCCCATGAAGCCCAGCATGTACAGCGGCATGAAGGCCAGGTAGAAGCCGATCACCCAGCAGGCGAACGACCACTTGCCCAGGCGCTCGTTGAGGGTGAAGCCGAACACCTTCGGGAACCAGTAGGCGAAGCCGGCCAGGTAGCCGAACAGTGCGCCGCCGATGATGGTGTTGTGGAAGTGCGCGACCAGGAACAGGCTGTTGTGCAGCAGGAAGTCCGCGCCCGGGATGGCCAGCAGCACGCCGGTCATGCCACCGATGGTGAAGGTGACCAGGAAGGCGATGGTCCACAGCATCGGCACGCTGAACTCGACGCGGCCACCGTACATGGTGAACAGCCAGGTGAAGATCTTCACGCCGGTGGGAATGGCGATGATCATCGTCATGATGCCGAAGAAGGCATTGACGCTGGCACCGGAACCCATGGTGAAGAAGTGGTGCAGCCAGACGATGAACGACAGGATGCCGATCGCCAGCGTGGCGCCCACCATCGACTTGTAGCCGAACAGCTTCTTGCGCGCGAACGTGGCGGTCACTTCAGAGAAGATGCCGAATGCCGGCAGCACCAGGATGTACACCTCCGGGTGGCCCCAGGCCCACACCAGGTTCACGTACATCATCGGGTTGCCACCCAACGTGTTGGTGTAGAAGTTGAAGTCCAGGTAGCGGTCCAGGGTGAGCGCCCCCAGTGCCACGGTCAGGATCGGGAAGGCGGCGATGATGATCACGCTGGTGACCAGCACGGTCCAGGTGAACACCGGCATCTTCATCAGGGTCATGCCCGGCGCACGCATGCGCAGGATGGTGATGAACAGGTTGACGCCGGTCAGCAAGGTGCCGATGCCCGAAGCCTGCAATGCCCAGATGTAGTAGTCCACGCCCACGCCTGGACTGAACTCGATGCCCGACAGCGGCGGATAGGCCACCCAGCCGGTCATGGCGAATTCGCCAACGCCCAGCGAGATCATCATCAGCGCAGCGCCGACCACGAAGATCCAGAAGCTGAAGGCGTTGAGGAACGGGAACGCCATGTCGCGCGCGCCGATCTGCAGCGGCACGATGATGTTCATCAGGCCGACCACGAACGGGGTGGCCACGAAGAAGATCATGATCACGCCGTGCGCGGTGAAGATCTGGTCGTAGTGCTCAGGTGGCAGGAAGCCGTCACTGCCCGGGCCAGCCGCGGCCAGCTGCGCGCGCATCATCAGCGCATCGGCAAAGCCACGCACCAGCATGACCAGCGCTACCACCACGTACATGATGCCGATCTTCTTGTGGTCCACGGTGGTGAACCAGTCACGCCACAGCGGGCCCCACAGCTTGAAGTACGTCACCGCGCCAAGCAGCGCGAGGCCACCCAGCACCATGGCCGCCAATGTGACCACGACGATCGGCTCGTGCAGCGGCACGGCCTCCCACGTCAATTTACCCAACATGTTCGTTACTCCTGGGAAACCTGGGCACCACCGGCAGCGCCCGCCGGGGTAGCAGCAGCGGTGTTCTCACCAACGCCGATGAACTGGTCGATTACCTTCTTGAACAGCAGTGGTTCAACACTGGAGAAGTGCTGCACCGGTGCGTTCTTCGACGGCGCGGCCAGCGCCTTGAACTGCGTGAAGCTGAGGGCGTCCGGCGCGCTGCGCACCTCGGCCACCCAGCGCTCGAACTCTTCGTTGCTGCTGGCGGTGGCGATGAACTTCATGTTCGAGAAGCCATGCCCGCTGTAGTTGCCGGACATGCCACGGAACTGGCCGGGCTCGTTGGCGATCAGGTGCAGCTGCGTGCGCATGCCGGCCATCGCGTAGATCTGCCCACCCAGCTGCGGGATGAAGAAGGTGTTCATCGTCGAGTTGGAGGTGATGTTGAACGCCAGCGGGCGGTCGACCGGGAAGTTGAGCTGGTTGACCGTGGCGATGCCGAGGTCCGGATACACGAACACCCACTTCCAGTCGGTGGCGATCACGTCCACGTGCAGCGGCTCACCGGCCACGTCCAGCGGCTTGTAGGGGTCCAGCTCGTGGGTGGACTTCCACACGATCACCGCCAGCACCGCGATGATGATCAGTGGCACGCCCCAGACCACGATCTCCACTTTGGTGGAGTGCGACCAGTCAGGCATGTATTTGGCTTTGGTATTGCCGGCGCGGTAGCGCCAGGCGAACACGAAGGTCAGCACGATGGCCGGTATCACCACGATCAGCATCAGGCCGATGCAGATCAGGATCAGGTCGCGCTGGGCGAGCCCGACCATGCCCTTCGAATCCAGCAGCACCCAGTCACAGCCCGACAGGCCGACGCAGGCCAGGGCGACCAGCGCCAGGCGGATGCGGTTCCAGCAGATATTCATTGGAGGTCAACCCTGTTGAAGAAGCGCGCTTGACCGGCTCGCCTGCGCGCAGCGCCCGGGCGTGGAGCGGCTACACTGTGGGTACGAGGTCGCCTACAAAAAGGCGAGCCACTCCAATCAAGCCCATACAAGATACAGCATTGTATGGACTTGTGCATCTGCACGTATGGAAAGAACTGACCGATGACGCCACCTGCCGCCGGCCGCCGCCTGAAACACCCCAATCGCACCTGGGTTCGCCCCTTCCGCGAGGGCGCCGGCCCGCTGTACCTGCAGATTGCCCAGCAGGTGCGCGAGGCGGTGGATGACGGCGTGCTGCGCCCGGGCGACCGCCTGCCGCCGCAGCGCGACCTGGCCCAGCAGGTGGGCGTGGACCTGACCACGGTCACCCGTGCCTTCGCCGAGCTGCGCCAGGCCGGCCTGCTCGACGCCCAAGGCGCTGGCGGTACCTTCATCGCGCTGTCGGCCGGCAACCGCAGCACCTCGGTGGACCTGAGCATGAACATCCCGCCGCTGCTGGGCAGCGCGCCGTTCGCACAGGGCATGGAGGCCGGTTTCCAGCACGTGGGCCAGCAGCTGGGCCAGGGCGAACTGATGAGCTACCACGTCGGCGCCGGCACCCGCGAGGACCGCGCCGCCGCTGTGCAGTGGCTGTCACCGATGCTGGGGACGGTCGGTGCCGACCAGGTGGTGATCTGCCCCGGTGCGCAGACCGCACTGTGCGCGCTGATCCTGGCCCGCACCCAGCCGGGCGAGCTGATTGCCGCCGAGCAGCTGACCTACCCGGGCCTGCTGGCCGCCGCGCGCGTGCTGCAGCGGGGCGTGGTGCCAGTGGCGATGGACGCCGAAGGCATGCTCCCCGACGCACTGGAGGAGGCCTGCCAGCTACGCCGCCCGCGCCTGCTGTACCTGGTGCCGACCATCCAGAACCCGACCACGGCGACGATGTCGGCACAACGCAGGCAGGCCCTGCTGGCGGTCTCGAAGCGCCACGATCTGACCGTGATCGAAGACGATCCCTACTGGTTGCTGGCCGGAGACGCCGCGCCGCCGCTGGCCGCGCACCGCGATGCCGGCTGCCCGGTCTATTACATCTCCACCCTGTCCAAGTGCCTGGCCCCGGGCCTGCGCACCGCCTATCTGGTGGTGCCGGCCGGCGAGCCGATGGAACCGGTGCTGGATGCGCTGCGCGCAATTGCACTGATGCCGACCCAGTCGATGGTGGCGGTGGCCTCGCAGTGGATCCGCAGCGGCCAGGCCCAGGACATGGTGCAGCGCTTCCAGCAGGAACTGCGCGAGCGCCAGGCCATTGCCGCCCGTTACCTGCCGGCCCGTGCCCAGGCGCATCCGGCCGGCCTGCATGTGTGGCTGCCGCTGCCGCCGCGGCTCGACCAGTACCGGTTGATCCAGGCCGCACAGGAGCAGGGGCTGGGCATTGCCAGCTCCGATGCCTTCAGCGTGGAAGAACCGCCACCGGGCAACGCGATCCGCCTGTCGTTGGGCGGCGCGGTCGACCAGGGCGCGCTGGCCGGGGCGCTGGCCAAGCTGAACGAGATCCTGTCCGAGGCCCCCGAGGCACGCCACAACGCCATCGTCTGAACGGGGCGCATGGCGCTTTATCCATACAAGATGATATTTTGTATGCAATGTATGGATGAAGGGACGTGCATCGATGCGCGCCGAGAAACTGAAGTTCCACCTGGTGATGGCCGGGTGCGGCGGCTTTGTGGTGCTGATGCTGGCCGCGCTGGCCTGGGTCTGCCTGCAGCCGCAGACCGTGGATGTGCAGGCCGCCGAACGCCACGCCATCGAGCAGTGCGTGCAGCGCAGCGAGGATCCGTCGCGTAGCGAGATCCAGCGCCGCGCGCAGGCCGATTCCTGCCGCGAGATGCGCAAGCAGTACGTGCACAAGTTCGGCCGGGAAGATTCCTGATGGGCGCAGCCGCGCCGCGTCGCCGCTGGCTGCTGCCGACGATGATCGCCCTCGCCTGCCTGTTCATGGCCGGCGTGGCAGCTGCGCTGTGGCAGTACTTCGGCTACAGCGCGCAGTCCACCTTCACCGAACAGGCCATCGTCTTCGACGATTCGCAGCTGCGCCTGCCGGCCGATCTGGCCGGTGATACCGGCCGCATCCGCGTGGTGCATTTATGGGACCCGGCCTGCGGCGTGTGCAACCGCGAGACCGGTGCGCACCTGAGCTACCTGATCAGCATGTACCGCCGCGCCGGCATCGACTTCTATGCCATCCGCCGCCCGGGTACGCAGGGCGAGCTGCCCGAGCCACTGCGCAACAAGGTGATCAACCTGCCGACCATCGACGGCATCGAACACATTCCGGCCAGCCCCGCCGTAGCCATCTGGGATCGCCAGGGCCACCTCGCCTACGCAGGACCGTACAGCATCGGCATGGTCTGCAACTCGGCCAACAGCTTCGTCGAACCGCTGCTGGACAGACTGGTGCGCGGCGAGACCGTGCGCCCGAAAGGACTGCTTGCCGTGGGCTGCTACTGCCCCTGGCAGGCCAAGCGCTGAGGACGCGCAATGACATCACTGACGCTGGCCGGCGTGGCCGCCGCAAACAACAACGGCGGTCACCTGTCCGAACCGACCGATGGTTATGGACAGGCTCCCGCCGTTGGAATCAACGATACGCCCCGACATGCTCCGTACATGCCGCGACCGGATGTCGCAGCCCGCGAATGGGTGCAGGACGTACTCGCGCACAGCGGGCCGATCTACCTGCGCATCGTCAACTCGCTGGAACGCACGGTGCGCCGCGGTGGTCTCGCACCGGGACAGCGCCTGCCTTCGCAACGCGCGTTGGCGCAGCAGCTCGGTATCGACCTGACAACGGTCACCCGCGCCTTCGATGAAGCACGCAAGCGTGGCCTGATCGAAGCGCGTGGACCACAGGGCAGTTTCATCGCACCGCCCAAGGCCGGCTTCGACCAGGTGGTGGACCTGAGCATGAACGTGCCACCGGTGCCCGATGCCGATGCGCTGGCCGAGACGCTGCGCCGCGGTGCCGCCGCCGTGCTTGCGCGCAGCAACGCACCGAACCTGATGACCTATCACCTGGGCGGCGGTAACCCGACCGACCGCCACGCAGCGGCGCGCTGGCTGCAGCCGATGCTGGGAAAGGTGGACGATGCCTGCCTGCTGCTGACCGAGGGTGCACAGGTGGCGCTGGCGTCGATCCTGGTCAGCCAGGGACGCGACGACGACGCGATCCTGTGCGATGCGCTGGTCTATCCGGGCCTGCTGCAGGCGGCCGCCGCACTGGGTCGGCGCTTGCTGCCGGTGGACAGCGACGAGCACGGCATGTGCCCCGAGGCGCTGGCGCGGTTGGCACGCGAAAGCGGTGCACGGCTGGTCTATCTCAATCCCACCTGCCAGAACCCGACCGCACTGACCCTGCCGCTGCATCGGCGCGAAGCGCTGGCGCGTGTGCTGGAAAGCGAAGGCCTGCTTGCGATCGAAGACGATCCGTACTGGCATCTGGCCGAAGATGCGCCGCTACCGTTGGCAACACTGGCACCGCGTCATGTGTTCTACGTGGCGACGCTGTCGAAGGTGATCAGCCCCGGCCTGCGCACCGCCTTCGTGCGCTGCCCGAGCGCGGCGCATGCCGAGGCGATGACGGCTGCACTGCGGGCAACGCGGTTGATGGGCCATCCGCTGGTCTCGGCGCTGGCCAGCCAGCTGTTGCTGGATGGTTCGGCGCAGTCACTGCTGGCGCAGGTGCGCACCGAGGCGCGCGAACGCGTGCGACTGGCGCGATATCTGCTTGCGCCTTCGCTGCTGCAGCGGGCAGAGGGCCTGCATGCGTGGTGTCGGATACCGGCACCGTGGACCGATGCCACCCTGGTGCGTACCGCACAGCTGCAGGGGCTGGCGATCGCGCCGTCATCGGCGTTCTGCCTGCCGGGGGTATCGCACCAGAGCGGCGTGCGGCTGTCGTTGGGACTGGCGGCGGACCGCCGGCAGCTGGAAAGTGCGCTGCGGCGGATTGATCGGTTGTTGCTGTCGGATGCGTTGCCGGCGATCGAGCGGTAGGCCTGGTAGTGCCGGCCGCTGGCCGGCGGAAGATTCGCCGGCACGGTTGGAATGTGCCAACCAAGGTTGGCACCCACCAAAGCAGGGTCAGGCCAGGGCGTCCAGCGCCTGCACCAACGCATCCATCTGCTCAGGCCGGGTGAACACCGACGGTGTCACCCGCACGCACGCGCCGGACTCCAAGCCATCGCGATGAGTAGTGAACACGCGATGCTCATCCAGCAGGCGCTTCTGCAGCGCGATGTTGTCGGCCACGCTGGTACGCCCGCGCAGGCGGAAGCTGGCCAATGCACTCGCCAACGCCGGATCCGGTGAGGACAGCACTTCGATATGTGCCATCTGCCGCGCCGGTACCGTCCAGCGCTCGCGCAGGTAACGCAGGCGCGCCTGCTTGTTGGCTACGCCGATACGCTGGTGCAGGGAAATCGCTTCCGGCAGCGCCAGGTAGGCGGCGAAGTTGACCGTACCGGTATGCACGCGGCTGCCCACGCGGCCATCGTCGGTTTCACCCATGTAGGGATCCAGGTCGGCCACACGCCCCTTGCGCACGTACATCGCGCCGACGCCCACCGGCGCACCGATCCACTTGTGCAGGTTGATGCCGACGAAATCGGCCTTCAGCTGCGGCACCGCGTAGTCGATCTGGCCAAACCCATGCGCGGCATCGACGATCACATTGATACCGCGCGCTCGCGCGCGTTCGGCGATCTCCGCCACCGGCAGCACCAGCCCATGGCGATGGCTGACCTGGGTCAGCAGCACCAGCTTCAGGCGTGGCAGCCGCGCGAATGCGGCCTCGTAGGCCTGCAGGATCTGCGCGTGGTCGGGCACGGCCGGTAGCGCGATACGCTCGACCTGCACGCCGCGACGCTGCTGCAGCCAGCGCATCGCGCCGATCATGCTGTCGTAGTCGATGTCGGCATACAGCACCTGGTCGCCGGGCTGCAGACGGTTGTAGCCGCCAATCAGGGCCAGCATCGCCTCGGTGGCGCCGCGGGTCAGTGCAATCTCGTCGGCACCCACGCCCAGCAGCTCGGCCACCTGCCGCTGCACCGCCGTGTACTGCGCCGGGAACTCACGACGGCCGTACCAGGCGTTGCCACGGTTCACTTCAGCGGTGTGGCGCTGGTAGCTCGCCAGCGTCTCGCGGCCCATTGCACCCCAGTAGCCGTTCTCCAGGTGGTTCACTTCATCGGTGATGTCGAAGTGGCTGGCCACGGAGGTCCAATAGCCTTCATCGCGGGCCAGCACGTCCGGCGCCACGGTCGTTGCGGGAATCTGCATGGGCGCAGCGTAACGCGCGGCAGCCACGGCGGGCAGTGAAGACAGCGCGGCTGCGGCCGGCAGCAAGGTGCCGGCACGTAGCAGGGAGCGGCGCGTGCGGTCCATCAGAAGCTCAGCCGGTACTGCGCGTACAGGTTGGCACCGTCGGTGTCATACGGCGCGTTGCGCGAGTAGACCAGGCCGCGGCTGGCCTGGAAGACCGCCTCATCCGGATAACGGTCCAGCACGTTGTCGGCCCCCACGCGCAGGCTGTGGTGCTCGTTGATGCGATAGCCCACGGCCAGGTCGAGGAAGCTCATCGCGCCGAAGCGCTGGTAGATATCGCCCACCGCATTGCCGCTGGCGTCGGTCCAGGCACCGTAGTAGCGCATGCGGGCCATCAGCGACCAGGCGCCGACATCCCAGCTGCCGGTCAGGCTGCCCTTGTGCTCGGGCAGGCGGTCTTCAAACAGCACGCGCTGGGTTTCGTTGGTGGCCACCGAGGTGCTGCCGTTGTCCACCCGCGTACGGTTGTAGTTGTAGGCCAAGGTCAGGGTCATGCGGCCGGCGCCGAGGTCGTGCAGATAGTTGCCGACCACGTCCACGCCCGTGGTGGTGGTATCGAAGTCGTTGGTGAAGTAGTTCACCGAGGTATAGCCCAGCGGATTGGGAGTACCAGCCGGAATGGCGAAGCTGGCCGACTGGCTGAAGCGGTCGGTGAGCTTGATCTGGTAGACGTCGACCGAACCGGACAGGCCCAGGTCGGTGCGCCAGGTCAGGCCCAGCGACGCGGTACGCGATTCCTCCGGCTTCAGCGGCCTGGCACCGAGCAGCTGCGCCAGCGGGTCGTTCGGCGACAAGCGGCCACTGGTGAAGATCTGCAGCGTGCGCGTATCCAGGCCCTGGGTGGTGCTGGTGGTATTGAGCTGCGCCGGTGTCGGTGCGCGGAAGCCGGTGGACACCGTGCCGCGCAGGGCCACGTCCGGGGTGATCGCGAAGCGTGCCGACAGTTTGCCGTCCAGCGTGCTGCCAAAGCTGGAGAAGTCCTCGTAGCGGCTGGCCGCACCGATGCTCCAGCGCTCGCCCAGCGGCACTTCCATATCCACGTAGGCGGCTTTGCTGCGCTGGCTCCACTGCCCGGCCTGGCTGGCCGAGAAGCCCGGCGCACCGTTGGAGTTGGCTTCCAGGCCAGCGGCAGCGCCCGGGCCCACTGCGTACGAGGCCGGATCACCGGCACGCACCTGGTAGGTCTCCTGGCGGAACTCGCCACCGAAGGCGACGTTGATCGGCTTGGACAGCGCAGCCACATCCCACTCGTAGTTGAAGTCGGCGTTGGCGTTCTTCTCGGTCTGGGTCAGGCGGCCGAGATCGAATGCGGTCGGGCTGGCCGGGCCGAGCGAGGCGTTGATGGAGTTCTTCAGGCTGTAGTCGATGGCGTTGCGGCCATACGAGGCGCTGACATCCCAGCGCAGCTTCGGCGTGATCTCGCCACGCAGGCCACCGACCACCTGCAGGTCGTTCTGGACGTTGCCGTACTGCGGGCTGAAGCCCACCGGATAGATCGAACGCAGGTTCCAGCCGGGGAAGATCGCCGTGGTGCGGTAGGCACCGGTGGTGGTGTCCGGATTGCGCCAGTTGAAATCGCTGACGCCATCGCTGTGGCTGTACAGGCCGAACGCATACAACTCCAGCGTATCGCTGGCATTGGCCTTCACGTTGAAGCCGACACGGCGGCTTTCCAGTTCCGGCTGGCCCCAGCGCTGTACCGGGTTGGGCACGTCCAGATCCGGATGCGCGGCCTGGAAGGCGATGGCATCGGGGCGCTGGCGGGTGCGGGAGGTGGCGTCGGAGTTGGACGATTCGGCGAACAGCACCAGGCTGCCATAGTCACCCAGCGACCAGCCGGTGCGTGCGCTGAAATCGCGCGACGCGCCATCGCCCTGCGCATACTGCGAATAACCAGCGGTGATCTCGGTACCCGGGCCATCCTCGAGAATGATGTTGATGACGCCGGCGATGGCATCCGAGCCGTACTGCGCCGACGCGCCATCGCGCAGCACTTCGATGCGCTTGATCGCACTGGTCGGAATCTGTGCCAGATCGGCCGCCTGCGCGCCCCGGTTGCCGAGCAGCGCGCTGCGGTGGAAGCGACGACCGTTGACCAGCACCAACGTCTGATCCGGCGACAGGCCACGCAGCGTGGCCGGGCGCACGAACACCTGACCGTCCGCCATCGGCAGGCGCTGCACCACGAACGACGGCACCAGCTGCGCCAGCACGTCCTTCAGGTCGGTGGATTCAACGGACTTGATATCTTCCTTGGTGAACACGTCCACCGGCGCCAACGTTTCGAACTGGGTGCGGTTGGAGGCGCGGGTGCCGGTGACCAGCATCGCATCGAGCTGGGTGGGCGCCGCACGGCTGCCCGCCTGGGCATCGACCGCATCGGCCTCCGCTGCGATCGCGCCTCCTGCGCTGGCCATGGAAAGGGCGAGGAGGATGGAACGCGAAAGCTTCGAACGATGCACGGCAGGGCTCCGGGAGGACGCGACAGGGCCAGCACCTGCAGGGATATCGCAGGCCTGGACAAGGCGCGCAGTCTCGGCGCGATCTGTGAAGGAGCCATGACGTCAGTGCGACAGCTTGATGCCGCTTGAGCGCAAGAACTGCTAAACGCGCTGCCTGCCGATCCGCTACTGTGCCCGGCATCGGAATCGGGGAACGGCTGGATGAGCGCGGCAGGCAAGGCGTTGTGGTACATCGAAACCCATGCGGACCGGCCATTGGCACTGGCCGATATTGCCGCCGCAGCGGGGCTTTCGCCGTTCCATCTGTCGCGCCTGTTCCAGGCCCGCACCGGCACCTCGGTGGTGCGTTATCTGCGGGGACGGCGCCTGACCGCTGCCGCGCAGCGGCTGGCCAACGGGGCGGGCGACATCCTGCAGGTGGCACTGGGCGCGGGCTACACCACCCATGCCGCGTTCACCCGCGCCTTCAGCGAACAGTTCGGGCAGACCCCGGAGCGGGTACGCGAACAAGGCACCGATGGGCTGGCGCTGGTGCAGGCGATCCGCGTGGACGATGCGCCGACTGCCTGCGGTGAAGCGCCGCGCCTGCTCGATACCCCTGCCTTCCAGGTCGCGGGTATCGGCATGCGGCATACCCGCGACAGCGGCGGTGCGATACCCGGACAGTGGGCGCAGCTCAACCGGGAATGGCCGACGCCGGCACCGATCAGCTTCGGCGTGTGCTGCAACAGTGATGACGATGGCGGCTTCGACTACATCGCCGCACTGCCGGCCAGCGCGGTGCCGAGCGTCCCTGCGCACTGGCAACGCGTGGACATTCCGCCGCGCCGCTACCTGGTGGCCTGGCACGGCGGGCACATCTCGACCATCCGCTCGACCTGGTTCTGGCTGCTGGATCACTACCTGCCCGGCTCCGGTCTCAGCCTGGCCGATGCCCCCGATCTGGAACGCTACGACATGCGTTTCGATGAGCACAGCGGCAACGGCGGCGTGGAAATCTGGCTACCAGTGGAGTGATCTTCGAGCGCGGCACCCACCGTAACGAATCGTTGCGCCCGCGGTGACACCCACGCAATCCCGCCAGGTCTACACTCGGTGCATGCGCTCCACGGAGGATCGATCATGCGCCTGCTTCACCTCACCCTCCCGGTGTCCGACGTCACCACCATCGCTGCATATTTCCACGACGTGCTGCAGCAGCGCGTGGTCGGCAATCATGTGCACATCGGATGGAGCACGATCGAACTACAGCCGGCGGGTGATCATCCGGTCGGTGGCGTGCACCTGGCCTTCAACGTACCGGACAACCGCTTCAGCGAGGCGATGACCTGGTTGCGTGAGCGCACGCCGCTGCAACGCAATCCGGCGGGACTGGACTACTTCGCGCTGGAGAGCAGCTGGCAGTCGCAGTCGGTGTACTTCACTGGCCCTGACGGCCTGATCCTGGAACTGATCGGCCGCCGCCGTTTGCCGGCCAGCGCGCGCGAAGGTGCGTTCCACGGCAGCGAACTGACCTGCCTGAGCGAAGTCGGCCTGCCCAGCCACGATGTCGACGCTGTGCGCGAACAGTCCAGCCTGCGGTTCGGCCTGCAACCGATCAGCCCGCCGTCGCCGCAGTTCGCGCCGATGGGCGACGACGAGGGCCTGCTGATCGTGGTTGCGGCGGATCGTCGCTGGTTCCCCGAGCAGAAGGACCTGCCGAACGCGCGCGGCTTGCAGCTGCAGGTCGGCGACGTGGCCGGCCCGGGTGTTGTGGAGGACGCCGCGCTCGGCTGGAGGGTACAGGCGACCTGAACTACCAGCTGCCGGACGCGCCGCCGCCGCCGCTGCGGCCGCCGCCTCCAGACCAGCTGCTGGAGCTGCTCGACGACGAACTCGACGAGGACGACGAACGGGACGACGTGCGTTCGCGGGATGATGAAGCCCGGCCACGTGCGCGCTCGCCCGGCAGCATGGTGAACAACCATACGAAGTACAGCAGTACGCCGCACACCCCGGACACGATCATCGCCAGCAATCGTGGATCGTCACCTTCGGCTCGATGGATGGCCAGCAACGCGCCCACACCGTAGCCCAGGGTGAGCAGCACCAGCACCGTCATGCGCACGATGAAGCTGCTGCGGTTCTTCTTCCAGCGTGTGCGGCAGGCCTGCACCAGCAGGAACACCATCAGGGCAACAACGCCCGCAGCGACCTGCAGCAACAGGTGCCGGGCCAGGCTCGGTGGCAGCTGGCCACGCAGCAGCGCCTGCACAAGGAAGAGCACGCTGAGCATCAGCATCCCGCACAGCACGATGCGCACACCTCGACTGCGGCGCCAGCACCAGCCCAGCAGGGTCGCCACCGGCACACCCAGCGCCAGCACGAAGTACAGGCCCGGCAGCACATGGCGTGGCAGCAGCAGCGCCACGGAGAGCATGCCCGCACCCACAACAGCGGTCACCAGCATCGGGCGCCCCCAGGCCGGCAAGGTCGGCCAGGTTGGTTTTGGTGCCGATGCATTGGCGGCCAGTGCCTTGCGCCGCCGCTCCCGACGGCTGCCGCTGAAATCGTCCTCGGTCTTCGCCGGCGGGAGGGGCGGCGGCGAGCGCCACAGCCCGGCCAGGAAACCGGCCAGCAGGGTCAACGCCACCACCGAGTCTGCGCGTCGCCAGTCCGCAGACAGCACATTGCTGGCCGACGGTTCTTCCCATGCCGGCAGGTCCTCGCCATCGATCAGCGCCACCATGATCGTCGTGCCATCGAGCACGCCCTGGTCGACATCGCCCTCACGGAAGCGCGGCACGATCGCGTTGTCGATGATGCGAGCGGCGTACGCGTCCGGTAGCGCTCCTTCCAGGCCATAGCCGGTCTGGATGCGCACGCGGCGGTCCTGCACCGCCACCAGCAACAGCACACCGTCGTCGACACCGGCGCGCCCCAGCTGCCACTGATCGAACACCCGCTGTGCATAGGCCTCGATGCCTTCGCTGCCCACACTGGGTACCACCAGCACCTGCAGCTGTGCACCTTTCCGCGCCTGCAGCTGCAGCGCCTGCCTGCGCAATGTGGCGCGGGTGTCGGCGGACAACGCGTTGGCGGCATCCACCACCGGATCGTCCAGCGCAGGTATCGGGGTGACCGCCGTCGCCGCCATCGGCAGCAGGCACAGCAGCAACAGCAACAGCAGCCACACGGTGGCGGCCGCCTGCTGCAAGGGGCGCGCCGTGTTCACGTACCCTGCCCTGCCTCGATCTGCGCATGCAGCGCCTGCAGCTGCGCCGCCGTCTGGTTGAACACCTGCAGATCGGCATCCACCAGGGCCGCCCAGTCAGGCGCGTGCCCCAGCAGTTGCGCCACCTGCTCGTTCGGCGCGCGGTCGAAGCCCTCGCCAAGCACGGCAAGATAGCGCTCACGGAACCCTTCGGAGTCGCGCTGGTCCTGCACATACAACTGCACGGCCAGCAGCCCCGCATACAGGTAGTTCACCAGATAGTTCGGGTCTTCATACATCAGGCGCTTGCCGATCCAGGTGTTGCGCAGCTGCGGGTAGCGCTCCGGTTGCTGGCCGAAGCGCGCCAGCACCTGCCCGGTCAGCGCATCCAGATCATCGGCGGTGCCCAAGGTGCCTGCGGCCACACCCCGATAGATCGACTGCTCCAGCTGCGCTTCCTCGGAAGAGGTGAACAGCTGCAGCACCATGTCGTCCAGCAGCGATTTCAGGTAATAGGCTTTGGCGCGCGGATCCTCTGCCTGCTGGTACAGCTGGTCGCGGAAGCGCAGCTCGTTGTAGATCGCGAACGCCTCGGCCAGCCACTGGCTGCCATTGCGCTGCAGCGGCGACGCATGACCGCGCTGCATCCACTCGCCGTGCACGGCATGACCGGCTTCATGGGCGATCTCGACGTCGCTTTCCAGATCACCACGGCGCAGGCCAACGAACAGCATTGCCGGCACGCCGGGAGCGCTCACCGGGAACGCGTCCTGGCTGCGGTCCCCACGTTCGGTGGCCAGATCCATGCGCTGGTTGGCCGGATCGAGCAGCGCGCGCAGTTCGGCGACGTACGCCGGCCCCAGGTGCTGCATGGCATCGGCGGCATTGTCACGCAGCTGCGTCAATGTCAGCACTGGTGGCGTATAGCCGGCATCGGGCACGGTGGTATCCCAGATCTGCGGCGCGTCGATGCCGGATCGCGCAGCGTGGCGCAGCAGCATGTCCTGGTAGGCACGGCGGTCCCCAGCGTGCCGTTCGATCGCCACCAGCGTTGCATCCACTGCGGCAGTATCCAGGCCCATGCGCTGGTAGCCATATGCCGGCGCCGAGCCGTCACCCTGCAGGCGTGCGGCGGCGTCATTCACCTGCACCAGCCCCAGCAGCACCGAGGCCATCGGCTCACGGCGCGAGTGCAGCCCCTGCCAGTAGCCCTTCCAGCCGGCCTCGCGCAGGGCGCGGTCGGGCTGCTGGGCCAGCAGCTGCTTGTCGCGTCCGGTGTCCCAGTGACGACCGCCGTGCTCGATCTGCGGGTACTCGGCGCTGCGCAGGATCTGCCCGCGCAGGCGCGCGAAGCTGTCCAGCGCCGGATCGGCCAGTGCCTCCACGGCCTCATCAAGCGCGGCGTTGGCCGGGGTGGCAGCCTCCTTCAGCGCCCGAGTGCGCAGGAAGCCATACGGTGCTGCCCACGCCGCATCTGCGGGCGCCTCGCGCAGTGCGGCGCGACCACTGCGAGCGATGCGGCTGCACAGCCCCGCTGCCTGCTCCATCGCCTGTGCCGGTCGAAGATCGCGCGCGTTGCGGGCGGACTGCAGATGCAGGTAGCCGAGATGACGCAGGCACAGCGCCTCCAGTGCCTCGGCCTGCTGGAAGCGTTCCGCCGGTGCGAGGGTGGACGCCTGCTGCAGGGCCTCGACGCGCTTGCCCAACGCGTCGCGCGCGGTCTGTTCGGACGCGGCGCTGGCGAAGTAGGTGCGGTCATCGGCATGCACCGACTGTGCCTGCGCGCCGCTGAAGGGGGCTATCGCCAATACGGCGGCAATGGCGGCGGTGGTGGTGCGCTTCCTGAAAGCCTGCATCGGCGTCTCCCTGCCTGGACCAGGGATCGAGCCTAGCAGCCGCTGGCCCGCCGCGCCTGTGCCGGATCAGCCATCAGATCGACTCATCCTCACGCTTGACCAACGTCCAGCACGGCGCCTGCGCAAAGGTATAGGTCTGCTGGTCGCTGCTGTCCGGCGTACGGATCTGCACCTGCCGCTGTCCATCGGCCAGGAGGCTGACCTGCATTTCGCGGCCCTGCCCGGCCAGTGCGGCGGGATCAGGCATCACCGGCCACTCGACATCGGCCCGCGCCAGCCGGCTTTCCACCTTGCGCGGTTCCGGCTCGGCCTCGGCATCGATGTAGCTGTCCAGCAGCGGATCGGCAGTGGCCTTTTCCTGCAGCGCGATCTCGTTGCCGAAATGCTTCAGGAACGTATCGAATTCCGGGTAGGGGCATTCACCGCGTGCAGCCACAGCTGTGGGCTCGGCGGGGGTGGTCGCCGGCGCCGCTGCGGCAGGTGAGGCTTCGGTCGCGGTATGCGGTGCCTGCGGCGCTGGCGTGCAGGCAACCAGCACCACGGCGCAGGCGAGCATCAGCACTGCGGCAGAACGGTATCGACACATGGGCTCATCCTGAATCCGGTCCGGTCGCTCCATGCTACCGCGCACCCTACAATTCAGGCATTCCGCCTGTCCGAGAGTCCTCATGCATCGCCTCCTGCTCCTGATCGGCCTGCTGCTGCCCGCCCTGTGGCCGGCGGTGGCGAGGGCCGTCGATGTCCACGAAGGCGACCTGCTGTTCGTCACTGCCGGCCGCAGCGGTCTCAGTGCGGCCATCGACGATGCCACCGGCAAGCAGGGCGCGCCCAGCTTCGATCACGTCGCGCTGGTCGCTTCCGCGCCGAATGGCTGGGAGGTATTGCATGCAGACGAGAAAGGATCGCGCCGGCAATCGCTGGTCGAATTCCGCCAGGAGGCGCGCGCCAAGCAGCGGCAGATCGTGGTCTATCGCCTGCGCGCGCCGCAGCAGGCAGCGATCAGGGATGCGGTCGCCACCGCGCGCACGATGCTGGGCAAGCCGTACAACACGTCGTATGTGTTGAACGAGGACAGCTACTACTGTTCCGACTTCATCGAACGTGCGTTCCGTGCGCACCATGTATTCGCGTTGCAGCCGATGAACTTCCGCAATCCGCAGACCGGGCAGATCGCCCAGCACTGGATTGATCTGTACCGCGGCATGGGCATGGAGGTGCCGCAGGATCAGCCTGGCAGCAATCCGAACGACATGTCGGCCGCACCGGTGTTGCAGCGCATCGGCATGCTGGAATAAGCAAAGCCCCGCACGAGGCGGGGCTTCACCGGTCACTCCGCATGCACGGCGCGGTCATTCTTCTTCGTCGTGGCCGCCCTGCTGCTGGTTCTGGTTGCGCTTCTGCTGTTCCTGCTGCTGTTGCTGCTGCTGGTCGCGGCCACGGCCCTGCTGCTGATCCTGCTGGTTCTGCTGGCCCTGCTGCTTCTGGTTCGGGTTCTGGTTCTGCTGTGCCATGTCCGATCTCCAAAGCCACTCGCGGAATGCGGTGGACGTGGCCATCGTCTGCAGCGAATGGTTAATCACGCGTGGGTGGGCGGCTACATCTGTGTGTACGCCTGTGAATGAACGCGCAGAAGCCCCTGCGGCACAAGCGTCTGAAGAATTCATGCGGGTTCGGCATGTGCTCATGCCTTCGTCAGCCTGCACGCATTCATGGCGTTCGCCGCCGGAAACACGCGCTGAACGAGGCTGGCTTCCCGGCTCACGCAGGGAAGCCAACCCTGCATTCAGGGCATCACCGGCGGCACATACGCCAGGGTCATGCCCAGCAGCCACAGCAGGCCCAGCACCAGCGGAATGTGCACCAGCAGCTGGATGAAGGTGAAGCCCACGATGTCGCGTGCCTTCAGGCCCAGCACGCCCAGCAGCGGCAGCATCCAGAACGGGTTGATCAGGTTCGGCAGCGCTTCGGCCGCGTTGTAGACCTGCACCGCCCAGCCGAGGTGTGCCTTCAGTTCATTGGCGGCCTGCATCACGTACGGCGCCTCGATGATCCACTTGCCACCGCCGGAGGGCACGAAGAAGCCCAGCACCGCCGAATAGACGCCCATCACCAGCGCGAAGGTATCGGTGCTGGCCACGTGCACGAACAGGCTCGACAGGCGGTGCGCCAGTGTCTGCCCGTCGCCGCCAGCAGCATGGGTGAGGATCATCGCGATGCCACCGTACAGCGGGAACTGGATCAACACGCCGGTGGTGCTGGGCACCGCCTTGGCCACCGCGTTGAGGAAGCTGCGCGGCCGCCAGTGCAGCAGCAGACCCAGCGAAATGAACATGAAGTTATAGGTATTGAGGTTGGCGATGGCGGTGACCACCGGCTTGTTGGCGAACTCGTTGAACAGCCAGCCGAACGCCAGCAACGAGAGCAGTACGGTCAGCAGCGGGCTGTATTCCAGCCACTCGCCCGGGCGCGTGCGGCGCTGCAGTGGTTCCGGCTCGGCCTGCGCGGCGCCCGGGAAATCCTCAGCGGTACGCGCACTGCCGGCAGCCGGTGCGGTCAGCCAGGCGATCAGCAGCGAAACCAGGATCAGCACCGAGGTCAGCGCGATCGACTGCCACAGGAAGATGGTTTCGGTGAACGGCAGAACGCCGGTGATCTCGACCAGCCCCGGCGGCATGCTGGCCGGGTTGGCCTGCAGCTGCGCGGCCGAGGAACTCAGCCCCATCGCCCACACCGCACCCAGACCGAGATAGGCCGAAGCACCGGCCGCGCGGTAGTCCATGCGCAGTTCGGTACGGCGCGCCAACGCGCGCACCAGCAGGCCGCCGAACACCAGCGAGAAGCCCCAGCTGAGCAGCGAGGCCAGCATGCTGACCAGGCCCACGTACACCACCGCACCACGGCCGGTGCGCGGCACACGGGCGAGGAAATCGATGAAGCGTGCGACCACCGGTGCAGTGGCCACGGCGTAGCCACCGATGACCACGAAGGCCATCTGCATGGTGAAGGGAATCAGGCTCCAGAAGCCATCACCGAAGGCGCTTGCAGTGGCCTGCGGGGTCGAGCCGAAGCCCATCGCGGCCAGCGCGACGATGACCACGCCCAGCACCGCGAACACGTACGCATCGGGGAACCACTTTTCCGCCCAGGCGGCCGAGCGCAGCGCAGCGCGCGCCATCCAGCCGTCCTGTACTGCTGCCGTCGAGGCCATCGCCTACCCTCCCAGGTTCGATGGACCGATTCTGGGCGGTGAGGTGCAGGCTGTCAGCCACCTATTGGTCGTAGGTGGCGGAATGGTAGTGCCGGCCGCTGGCCGGCAACCTCGGGATCGCGCACGGGTGCAGCCGGCCAGCGGCCGGCTCTACCAGATCCAAGCATCATCCCAGGTGGTGGAAGGCGGTAGTGCCGGCCGCTGGCCGGCAACCTCGGGATCGCACACGGGTGGAGCCGGCCAGCGACCGGCTCTACCAAACTCAAGGATCGTCGTAGGTGGCAGAGGCTGGTAGTGCCGGCCGCTGGCCGGCAACCTCGGGACCGCATACGGGTGCAGCCGGCCAGCGGCCGGCTCTACCAGATCCAATCGTCAACGCAGTGCCAGGTCCACGGCAATGCCGGCGAACAGCGCGGCGCCCACCCAGTTGTTGTGCAGGAACGCCTTGAAGCACGGGCCGCGCTCGCGGTTTCGGCAGATCCAGAACTCGTACACCACCAGAACGGTGGCCACCGCCACGCCGGCCAGGTAGTACCCACCCAGCCCGCCGCGCACGCCGACCAGCGCCATGGTGGCCAGGAACAGCGCGTACAGCACGCCCTGGATGACCAGGTCGAGGTCACCAAACAGGATCGCGGTGGAGTGCGAGCCCATCTTCAGGTCGTCCTCGCGGTCGACCATGGCGTACCAGGTGTCGTAGGCGGTGGACCACAGGATGTTGCCGGCATACAGCAGCCAGCCCAGCAGCGGCACCTCGCCCTGCACGGCGGCGAACGCCATCGGGATGCCCCAGCCGAACGACATGCCCAGGTAGACCTGCGGCAGATGGGTATAGCGCTTCAGGTACGGGTAGCTGGCGGCCAGGAACACGCCGATGAAGCTCAGGCCGATGGTCAGCCCGTTCAGGGTCAGCACCAGGCCGAAGGCCACCAGCATCAGCACCGCGAACAGTGCCAGCGCGGCACGGCCGCTGATTGCGCCGGTGGCCAGCGGACGGGCCTTGGTGCGCTCCACATGCGGGTCGAGCCAGCGGTCGGCGTAGTCGTTGATGACGCAACCGGCCGAACGGGTCAGCCACACGCCGGCAGTGAACACGAACAGCGTCCATAGCGGCGGCAGGCCGCCCGCAGCCAGCCACAACGCCCACCAGGTGGGCCACAGCAGCAGCAACGTGCCGATCGGGCGATCAGCGCGCATCAGACTCCAGTAATGCCGCCAACGCGGCGTCGCCGGCGACTGCGGCGAAATAAGGGGGGTATCAGCCATGGCGATAGGATACTCCTGCCCCTCTGGCAGGGCTTTGCCCATGGGGGGAGATTTGTTCGGCGAAACTGGATAGAATGCCGGTCCCGCACCGCCTCATGGCGCTGCGATGCCCGCCCCGGCACTGGTCGGTGGCGCGGCGGTTCTACAACGCGCCCGTAGCTCAGCCGGATAGAGTAGTGGCTTCCGAAGCCATTGGTCGGGGGTTCGAATCCCTCCGGGCGCGCCATCTCCTTGTCGGCTTCGACCTGCCAATCACCGGGCAGATTCACCCGCGCATGTCCCCGTTCTCAGCTTATGAGTCCCGCAAGGCGCAGAATGCGGGTCTGCACTCCAGATCCATTTGGATTGAGTAGACTCGCTGCCATGGGTATCGCCTTGCCAGCACAGGACAGCCTCGGCGTCGGTCTCTATTCCTACGCCGATGCTGCGCGCTTCATCGGCGGCAGCTCGTCGGAACTGCGCCGGTGGCTGAAGGGCTACCAGGGCCGGAAGCACGGGAATCCGGAAGCCCACCCTCCCCTGTGGAAGTCGCAATGGGCCGATTCAGAGATCGACGGCATTGGCTTTCGCGATCTGATCGAGCTGCGCTTCGTCCGCACATTCGTCGCATGTGGCGTGCCACTCAACCTGGTGCGGCGAACCATTGTCGAGCTGAACGAGCGGCTCGGTAAGGAGTATCCCTTCACCAGCACCAGCTTCAAGACCGATGGGCGCCGCATTTTCATGGAGCTCGTGGGCGACAGCGGCGATGCCGCACTGGTGGATGTGGTGAAGCGCCAGGACGTGATGCGCAAGGTCATCGCACCTTCACTGCGCGACGGCGTCGAACTGGGCATCTATGATCGTGCCGAACGATGGTTCCCACTGAAGGGCTCCCGCGCCGTGGTATTTGATCCACAGCGCAGTTTTGGTCAGCCCATCCTTTCCGAATCGGGCGTTCCTACCATCGCCATTGTCGAGGCGCTGCGCGCCGAAGGTGGCGACGAGCGTCGCGTGGCCAGGCTCTATGACCTGCCTCTGACTGCAGTGAAGAAAGCACTGCAGTTCGAGAATCGAGCCGCGCCTTGAAGGCGCAGATTGATGAGAATCTTCCGCCCGCGCTGGCCCGGGCCATCGACGCCATTGCAGGAACGGACGAACACGAAGTCTTCCACGTAAGGGAGTTCGTGAAGCCCGGCACTACTGACCTGGAGCTCTTCGACGCGGCCACCCAGCGAGGCATCCGTGTACACGTTACCCAGGATCATCATCATCGCAAGCCCGCAGAGCGCGAGGCGATCGCACGCCTCGGCCTGACCGTATTCGTTCTGGCCAAGGGTTGGAGCACGTTCAACCACTACGAGCGCGCAGCGCGGCTTCTGGAGTGGTGGCCCAAGATGATGCAGCAGGCCGACCTCGTGCAACCTGGTGCAATGTTCCGGGTACCGCATGCCAGGGCATCCGGGGGAAGGCTGACGCAGATCAAGGTTTCGCGGTAACCGCCTCGAGCGTCAACCCTCATCAGCCCTGAAACCATGCTGTGCACGCAGTGTTGGGTCGGTCTCGATCATGAACATATGGAACAGGTGTTCATGGTCCCGCGACCAGCTCCCCTGCAACAGACGCCACGACGCCACGTCCACGCGCGGCAGCTTCCGTTCCAGATAGTAGATACGGCTTCCATCGCTCGAGAAGTGTCCATCCAGCAGCCGCCAGCGCGCACGATCCACCGTGGGCAGCGGCTTCCCGTCGCAGTAGACGTTGCTGTCATCAACGGCGTACAGCGGGTCCTGCGGGATTGTCTGCAGCAGGTCGCCGCGCCGGCAGTGCTTCATCCGCCGGCCGCAGTACCAGCCGCCATGGTCATCGGCACCGTAGCCGCCTCCTAGATCGCGGAACGTCGTGCAATCTGCCTCGGCCAT
Source organism: Stenotrophomonas sp. SMYL86 (assembly GCF_036320025.1). Lineage (NCBI taxonomy): Bacteria > Pseudomonadati > Pseudomonadota > Gammaproteobacteria > Lysobacterales > Lysobacteraceae > Stenotrophomonas > Stenotrophomonas sp. SMYL86. Next base: position 51,281 of record NZ_JAWIRU010000016.1, on the reverse strand, counting down.
CGCCTTCAGCGAGGTCTCGTGCTCGAAGTAGACGGCGTGGTTGTCCAACCAGTACGCGCCACATTGACGAAAGCTGTCGCGGTCGATGGAGGTCTGCCGGGTCCAAGCATGGTAGACCGCGTGCGCATCGCGCGCGATGAAATAGTGCGCGGGGATGAACTCGAAACTGGCCACGTCGGCCTTGCGCAGCAGCCGGCCCTGGTGGAACACCTGGCCCTCGTGGATACGCCAGAATTCGATGCCATACGGACCGATGAAACGCTGGTCCGGCAGGTCACTGATCTTCTGCCATGGCACGGTCTGGGCCTCCGCCAGTGGTGGGGCCTTAGTGTAAGTGGTAGGAGAAGCAGCCGAGCGTGGGCTCTGCTCTACAACAGCAACGCCGGGCATGGCCCGGCGTTGTGTTCAAAACAGTCGAGCATGGCTCGACTCTACAAGAGCGAATCAATACTTGCCGTCAAACGCAAAGATAGGCTTGCGCTGCTTCCACGCACCAGCAGTAAAGTCCGGGAACTCCAGGGTCTGGAAGCTGTTGGCGATCGACTGCTCGCTCAGCGGCGTGATCGCACTCCAGGTCACCGCGTCATAGATGTCGATCGGCATCGGCGCCTTGGCCTTCAGCGCTTCCACGAACGCATGGATGACGAACCAGTCCATGCCACCATGACCAGCGCTGGCAGCGGTCTCGGCATTCTGCTTCCACAGCGGGTGCTCGTACTCGTCCTGGTACTTCTTGAACTCTTCCCACTGGTGCGGCGGGCTGCGGCCTTCGATGTGGATCGAATGGTTCACATCCATCCACAGGCCCTTGGTGCCCTGCACGCGGAAGCCCATCGAGTACGGGCGCGGCAGCGAGGTGTCGTGCTGCAGCAGGATGGTCTCGCCATTCTCGCAGGCCAGCGTGGTGGTCACGATATCGCCCAGCTTGAACTTCACCTTGGTGCTGGGATGCGTGGTGCCGCCACTCTTGGCCACGGTGTATTCGTGCAGGCCACGCGCCTTGGTCGCGAAGGCGTTGATGTGGGTGAAGCGGTTGCCACGGTTGATGCCGGTGTACATCGCGCACGGGCCGATGCCGTGGCTGGGGTAGAGCTCGCCATTGCGCTCCACCGAATGCTCGGTGCGCCAGCGGGCTTCGCTCCAGCCCTTGGGACCGAACTCAACGCCGCTGTCATACGGCTGGTTCGGGTCACCGGAATTGAACTTCACGCCGCGCAGGTCGTGCTGGTAGCCGGCCTGCAGGTGTACCAGTTCGCCGAACAGGCCCTGGCGCACCATCTGCAGCGCGGCCATCACGTCGCGGCGGTAGCAGACGTTCTCCAGCAGCATGTAGGGCGTGCCGGTACTCAACTGGGTCTTCAACACGTCCCAGTGGTCCTGCAGGGTGATGCCGGCCACTACTTCACAGCCCACTGCCACGCCGGCCTGCATCGCGGCAATCGCCATCGGCGCGTGGTACTCCCACGGTGTGGCGATGATCACGCCATCGATGCCCTTCTGTTCCAGCAGGCGCTTCCAGGCATTGGTGTCGCGATCCTGGCCGTAGGTCTTCGGTGCCGGCTTGCCGGCCTTGCTGACCATCTCCACGGCACGGCCGAGCATGATCGGCTCGATATCGCAGACGGCGACCACCTCGACGTCGTCGCGGCGCACCAGTTCCTTCAGCAGCACCAGGCCACGCATGCCGGTACCGATCATGGCCAGGCGCACCTTGCGCCCGCGTGCCCAGGCCGGGGTCTGCGGCAGCAGGCTGCTGGCGGCGACAGCGGCGCTGGCCGCGATGAATTCCCTACGCTTCATGGCAAACATCTCTCCTCTTGGCAGCGTGCCGGCCGCAGCCGGCACGCCAGGTCACGCAAACGGAATTACTTGAACCGGTAACCGACAGTCACACTGTAACCACGACCGAAGATCGTTGCGTAGTCACTGGAGTCACCCAGGAAGCTGTTCGGATCGTAGAACGGCAGGCGGTTGAACAGGTTCTTGACCGTGAAGCTCAGATTCCACGCATCATCCGGGCGCCAGGTGACGCTCATGTTGGCGGTCCACCACGACGGTGCACCGTCGCACTTGCTCTTCTGCAGGGCCAGGTAGCCGCCGGTGCAGGTTTCCTTGTTGTTGCTCTTTTCGTCGACCTGGTCGGTGGCCCACTTGGTGCCGCCCACATAGTTGACGAACATGCTGGTGGTGACCTGCTTGTAGGTCCAGTCGGCGTTGAGCGTGGCACGCAGGCGCGGGTTGTTGTAGTAGCCCACCACGTCGCCGTAGTACCAGCCGCTCGCTTCGTCCATGTAGAAGCGGTTGCGGTTGGCGATGGTGGCAGCCAGGCCGATGTTCAGGTTGCCCCAGTCCCCCAGCGAGAAGCGGCTGCGCGCATCGATGTCGAAGCCGTCGATCAGGGTCTTGCCACGGTTCTTGTACTGGCCCACCACGCTGGCCACGTTGCCGGCGGAGTAGCCCGGCAGCACCGACGGGCAGCTCACGCCGCTGGCCGGGTCGGCACACATCGCCGCCAGCTGCGCCAGGTTGGCCCGGTCGCTGTCGGTGATCGGCGAACGCGACGAGGAGATGATGTCTTCCATGCGGCGGTAGTCCGGTGCGACGATTTCATTGTCGCGGTAGATGAACCAGTAGTCGGCCGACACCGACAGCCAGGTTGCCGGCTCGTAGACGAAGCCGAGGGTGGCGATCTTCGCCTTCTCCGGCTTCAGGTCCTTGTTCGGCTGGGTCATGCGTGCCACGGTGCGACTGCAATCGACGTTCAGCATGGTCTTGCCCAGATCGACATCGCCCGGCCGCTGCGACTTCAGCAGCAGGTTGGCGATGGCGTTGGTCTCGTTGCAGCGCAGCTCGTCACGGTAACCGCCGAGCTGCGCGAACACGCCGCCGTTGCCGGATTCGGCCAGGCTCGGTGCACGGAAACCGGTCGAGTAGGTACCGCGCAGCATCAGCTGATCGAACGCCTGGTACTTGAAGCCGATCTTCGGCGCGACGTTGGCGCTGAAGTTCGGGTACTTGTCCACGCGCACCGCCGCATCCAGTTCCAGCTTGTCGGTGATCGGCGCCACGGTCTCGGCGAACAGCGCGTAGGTGTTGCGCTTGCCGTCGAACCAGGAGCCACCCTGTTGGGAGATCAGGCCATTGGCTGCATCGGCGTTGCCCGGGGTGTAGAAGGTTTCGCGGCTGGCGTTGAAGCCGAACGCGGCGCGCATTTCACCTGCCGGCAGCTGGAACAGCGGGCCTTCGATCTTGCCGTCCAGGGTGTGCAGGCGGGTCCACGACTGGATGTCGAAGGTCGGGAACGCTTCACGGATCAATGCGGCGTTGGCTTCACTGATCTCGCCGAACTTGTACGCCGGGTGATCAGAGATGATCACGCGGCCGGTGCCCGGATCGATCGAGTACGGGCCGAACGCCTTCTCGAAGCCCTTGATGTTGACGTTGATCGTCTGGTACGTGGTGGAGTGCGTACCGGCGCTGGCGAACGCGGTCTCCCAGTTCCAGTCACCCCGGTTGCCACGCGCACCGGCCAGCACGCGGTAGCTCTTGTCGGTGTTGCGCTGGCCGAAGTAGTTCGGGCCGGCATCCTGCAGCAGGTAGTTCAGGCCGACCACACCGCCCATCATCGCCTTCATCTGCGGGCTGGCGTGGTTGTACTCGTTGTTCGGGCCCAGGAACGGGTACAGGAACTGGTTGACGGTGTTGCCGGTGTTGCGCGAGAACCAGCTGGTCGGGTTGCCGGTGGTGGTGCCGTAGGTGCGCGGCGTACCGCCGTTGGCGCGCAGGTCGATGTCGGTGTAGGTCGCCTCGGCGAAGATCTCGGTGCTGTCACCCACCAGGAAGGTGCCGTTGAGGTAGGCGGTGTTGCGCTCGGACTTGGCGCCGGCATCGATCTCGTTGTTCATCCAGGTTTCCCAGACGCAACGCGGACCGGCCGCTTCACTGGTCAGCACGTTCTTGCAGCCCGGCGCAGCTTCCTGCACGCGGCGGCCGGTGACCGGATCGAAGGCGAAGTAGCTGCCCGGGTTGAACTCGCCCGGCTTGCTGCCCACGCCCAGGCGCAGGTTGTTGAGGTAGTTCGGGTTGTTGACGTAGTACTGGTCGGGCCGCTTGTCGTAGAAGTCGCTCAGCGGAATCGCGTCGCGGCGGTACATGTTCACCGCGCCGTAGATGTTGAAGCGGTTTTCGGCCAGATCGCCGAAGCCGGCGGTGATGCTGGCCTGGCGCTCGCCGTAGGAGTCGATGCGCGAGGAGGTGTCGTTGGTGAAGCTGACTTCGGCACCCTGGAAGTTGCGCTTGGTGATCACGTTGATCACGCCGGCCACTGCGTCGGTGCCGTACACCGCCGAGGCGCCGTCGGTCAGCACTTCCATGCGCTCGATGGCCGCAGCCGGAATCGCATCGATGTTGACGAACTGGGTCTGGAAGCCGGCCGGCGCACCGTAGTACGACAGGCGACGACCGTTCAGCAGCACCAGCGTGCCCTGTGCGCCGAGGCCACGCAGGTTGGCCTGCGAGGCACCATCGGAGCCGGTGAACAGCGAACGCGCGTCCTGCTGCGCCGGGCGAGCGGCCGGCAGGTTGTCGAGCACCTGCAGCAGCGTGCGCGCACCCATGTTCTGGATGTCCTGCTTGCTGATCACCTGCACCGGCGACGCGGTTTCAACGTCGGTGCGGCGGATGTTGGAGCCGGTGACCTCGATGCGGGCCAGGTCGGTGGCCTTGTCCTTGCTCTCCTGGGCGAAGGCAGGAACGGCGACCGACAACAGCACGCCGGCAATGGCCAGCGACAGCGGAGCGATCGAACGACAGGGGGGGCGGTGGTGGCGTGCGGGCAACATCGGGGTTCTCTCCTGGCAGGGGTGCGGCGCAAAAAGTGAGCGCGTGGGCGTTCGGCGGGCAAAACGCTCCCGGGCCACGGCCATGAGGGCCGTAGTCGGAATGGGCGGGGGGAGGAGCGGTGTTACGTAGGGGTCATGGGGCGACGATGCTGGCGGAGTCGCCCTCCTGGCCGATCAGCACGGCGTTGGCCCAGTTGGCACAGACCTGGGCGGGTTGGCTGCCCTGCGCACCCAGCGTGCGCAGGCTCAGGGTGGAAAGGCCACGGATGTCCAGCTCCGGCTTGACCACGCCGGGCGCCTTCACCAGGCCGCTGTCGTACAGCAGGCGGTTGTCACCCCAGACCTGGAACTGCAGGCCACCGGCAGTGCGGCAGGCGTCGTCGATGCCGAGGTCGGCGCGCAGCAGGTGCCAGCCTCCCTGCAGACGCAGGTCGATGCGGCTGTTGGCGCCGACGCCCAGGCCACGACGGAACTGCAGGCCGTTCATGCGCATGCCGGCGTCGCCACGGAACGACTGGTCGGTGCGCACCTGGCTGGCCAGCGCGGCCGGCACCGGCAGCTCGGAGAGATAGCGCTGCCGGGCCGGTCGCTCCGGTTCCTGGTGTTCAAGAATGTGGAAGGTGGACAAGGCGATCGGGCCGACATCGCGCGGCTGCAATGCATCGAAGGCGCGGGCGGTGCCCTGTGCGGCGGTCACCATCGGGTCGGTGCTGCTGGCGCCGTCGCCTTCGGGGTTCTGCACGCTCAGCACGCGGAAACGCAGCAGGCGACCCGCGTGGGCCGGGAAGTCGATGCGCTGCAGGCCTTCCTTCAGCTGCAGGCGGCCACGGGCGATCGGCTCGCCCCACTCGCCATTGCTGTCACCCAGGTACACCTCGTAGTCGCGTACCTGGCCGTGCTTCCAGTTCTTGTCGTTGCGCGGCGCGATGTCGATGCCGTCGATCATCCTGCGCTCGCCGAAGCCGATCACCCACTCGTGCGCACCGGTGCGCACGGCCTGGTTGCGCACGCTGCGGAACCAGGTGCCCGGATCATCATCGAAGGCATTCTCCAGCGCATGGCCGGGTTCTTCGGCCGGGCGATTCACCACCAGCAGGCTGTCGGCCGGCAGTTCGCGGCCCAGCACCGGCGCGGCCGGATAGGCATCGTCGGCGGCCGCGGCAGCCACCGCGAAGTCCAGCTGCAACTGCAGCGGCTGGCGGATGTCCTGAGCGGCGGTGCGCACATGCACGGTGCCACGACGCTCCTTGGCATCGAAGTACCAGCCTTCACTGGCGTTGTTGAACGCAGCGGCATCGGCCAACGCCGGCAGCGCGCGACCACCGGCCTGCACCGCGCGCGGCGCCTGGCGGCTGAGCACGCGCAGGCCATAACGACGCTGCGCCAGCTGGCCGTTGTACTGGCCCTGCACGGCATCAATCTGCACCTGCACCGGGCCGCTGCCCTGCGCCGGCGCCTGCACGCGGATCTGCTGCGTGCTCGATTCGCCCTGCTGGTAGCGGCGGGTGTTGCCGTCGTCTTCGTACAGCGTGTACTGCGACTCGCCCTGCGGGTACAGGTCGAACGTCACTTCATCCAGCGGCTTCTCGCCGTCGAACAGCATCGACGGGTACATCGGCAGGATCGCACCGGCACGCACGAACACCGGCAGCGTGGCCAGGTCCACCTGGCGGTCGAGCTGGCGGCCATCGGCGGCGGCCTGCACGCGGCGGCCATCCCAGTAGTCGATCCAGCCGCCGGCAGGCAGGTGGATGTCGCGGCGCCAGCCACGGCTTGCGGCCTGGCTGCGATACACCGGTGCCACCAGCAGGTCGCGGCCGAGCAGGAACTGGTACTTGTAGGTTTCATCCTGCGCATGCGGATCGCGCGGGTTGTCCCACATCAGGCCACGCACCGGCGGTGCACCGGTCTGCGCAGCCTCGTGCACCAGCCCGTACATGTACGGGGTCAGGCGCATCTTCAACTTCAGGTAATCGCGGTTGATGCTGCGGTAGGGCTCGTCGTACCACCACGGGTGCTTGCGCGCGTTCGACGACCAGCCGCTCATGCCCATTAGCACCGGCGTGAACGCCTTCCACTGCAGGTCGCGGGTGAAGGTCTCGGCGCTGCCGCCGAAGATCGCATCGACATCGCCGCTGGCATAGGCCATGCCGGACAGGCCCGACCCGACCAGGGTCGGCACGTGCCAGCGGATGTAATCCCAGCTGCTGCTCTGGTCGCCGGTCCATGCCACCGCATAGCGCTGGATGCCGGCCCAGCCCATCACCGTCCACAGGAACGGGCGCGAATCGGAGTTATCGAGGATGCCGTTGAAGGCCTGGCGATTGGCGTCCATCGCGAACTGGTAGCCCTTGCCGGTCCAGGCCACGTCCAGCTTCTGCACGCGGCTGCCGGCCTTGCCCACTTCCCAGGCGATCTTGTCGACGCCGTTCTCGGTCCACAGGCCGGTGCGGAAGCCGTACTTGGCCAGGCCCTTCACCGTTTCCGGCAACTGCTTGTAACCGCAGCCGTAACCATCATTGGGCAGAATCCAGCCACCGGGCATGTCGTGGGCGCGGTACTGCTTGGCCACGCTGTCGATCACATCCGGGGTGGTGCCGGTCGGGCCGTCGCTCCAGCCTTCGGGCACGGTGCCGGGCTTCTTGCTGTTGTCGCCGTCGTTGTAGCAATCGGCATCGCCGTAGGACAGCGCCCAGCGCGCCACCATGTTGGGGCGGCCGGTCAGCTGGGTGTAGCGCTCGATCAGTTTCGGCAGGTCGGCGCCGACGAAGTAGTACGCATCGAAGCGGTCTTCGCGGTGCAGCAGCGTGGCCTGGTCGGTCTCGCGCAGATCGTAGCTGCCATCGCTCCAGGTATTGCGCAGCATGCCCCAGCCACGGCTGCTCAGCAGCATCGGTGCCGGGCTGGGGCGGTCGCCCTCTTCCCAGCCGCCGGAATAGGACACATCCAGCTCGCGTCCCTTGAACTGGTAGCGGCCATTCTGCTGGCCACCACCGAAGTAGCCTTCGTCAGCCTGCGAGGACAGCACCTGCACGCTCTGCGTGGCATCCAGGTCCAGCGGCTGCAGTTCCTGCCACAAGGCGGTGGGCTGGCCGTTGTCCAGGCGCTCCAGGCGCAGGCGCAACGGCTGCCGCTGCACATGCAGCACCAGTGCATCGGTACGCACGCGGATTTCCTGCGCGTCTTCTTCCAGCTGCGCCTGTACGTTCACCTTGGGCTGCGGCAACACGATCGGTGCGGCCTTGTCGCCGGCGCCGGTCAGCGTGCCGTTGCGGCCGGCCTGCACGCGGATGATGTCGGTGGCCGGCAGTTCGATGCGGATGCGCGCGCCCTTGTCGGTCTGCAGATCCCAGCCCTGCACGCCGTCACGGCTGGCGCTGGCGCTGACCGAACGCAGGTTGCCGACGGGCTCGGCCCGGGCCGGCATGGACGCCAGCATCAATGCCGGCAACAGGGCCAGCATCAGCGGCGAGCGACGAACGCAGATTTCCACGCGGACTCCCAACCCGTTCACCGGGCGTTTCGAAAGCGATTGGGCCGACTCTAGGGCAGCGATTCGAAAGATGTCAACAAATTGAAAGGAAAAAGGAAGATATATTCCACTGAAACGAAAGTTGTTGCGCCGCAATACTTTGTGTAAGCGCTTGCAGGCGCCTGTTAAGCATTGTGCGATACGGAATTCGGCTCGTTCTTTCGTTTTTCGGAGCACTCCACGGCGGGAAAAGTCATCACCCCATTTTCTTTCTTTTTACTTTCGATGTTTGACATTTCGAAAGAAAACACAGATGGTGCGCTGGCCCAACTGGAACCTCCGAATGGACGTCACCCTGCTTTCCGATGTGTCCGCCTGGCAGCGCCTTGGCGGAGCCGATACCGCTACCGAAATCGCCCAGCAGCCCGCGCTGTGGGACGCCCTCGCACAGGACCTGTCGCGTGCCCGCGACCGCCTGCAGGCCTTCCTTGGCGACAGCCTCAACGATCCCAACCAGCGCGTGCTGTTCACCGGCGCCGGCAGCTCCGGCTTCATTGCCGAGATGGTGGCCGATGCGATCAACGCGCAGTGGCCAGCCGATGTGCGCGTGGTGCACACCACCAGCCTGCTGACCCACCCGGCGCTGTACCTGCAGCGCGACCGCCCGACCCTGCTGGTCTCGTTCGGCCGCAGCGGCTCCAGCCCGGAGAGCGTGGCGGCAGTCGACCGCGTGCGCAGCGACGTGGACGACGCGCGCTTCCTCGACATCACCTGCAATGCCGATGGCGAACTGGCCCGACGTGGCGCCGGCCGTGCCGATACCTGCACCCTGCTGATGCCCTCGGCCAGCTGCGACCGTGCCTTCGCCATGACCAGCAGCCTGACCTGCATGCTGCTGGCCGCGCTAACCGTGTTCGATCGTTCGCCGTGGGATGCGCGCGTGGCGCGCCTGAAGCAGATCGCCGCGTTGGCCCGCGAAGGCCAGGCACAGTGGGATGCACCGGTGGCCGCGCTGGCACAGCGCCCGTTCAACCGCATCATCTACCTCGGCAGCGGCCCGCTGGAAGCGCTGGCACGCGAGTGTGCGCTGAAGGTGCTGGAACTGACCGCCGGCCGCGTGCTGGCGCTGGCCAATACGCCGCTGGGCTTCCGCCATGGCCCGAAGTCGACGCTGGACGGCGACACCCTGGTGGTGGTGCTGCGCAGCGTGCAGCCGTTGGCGCGCCGCTACGAACAGGACCTGCTGGAAGAACTGCGCCGCGATGGCGTGGCCGGCCAGGTACTGGCGATCGGCCCGCATTCGGACATCGGTGCGGACGACGAGTACACCCTCACCGTACCGGCACTGGATGATCCGTGGCTGGCACCGGTGTGGCTGGGCTTTGCGCAGCTGTTCGCGCTGCAGCGCTCGGCCGCACTCGGCCTGACCCCGGACAATCCGTTCCCGGATGGCACCGTCAACCGCGTGGTCAAGGGCGTCACCATCCACCATGGCTGAGCTGATCGCCCACGCCTGCTACGGCATCGACATCGGCGGCACCAAGATCGAGCTGGTGGCGTGCGATGCGGCGATGCAGGTCACCTGGCGCCGCCGCGTGGCCACGCCGCAGGGCGACTACGACGGTTTCCTGCAGGCGGTGGTGACCCTGGTCGCCGAGGCCGATGCCGCGCTGGGCCGCAGTGATGCGGCGATCGGCATCGCCCTGCCCGGCGTGCGCGACCGCCGCAGCGGCCGCCAGCTCAGCGCGAACGTGCCGGCGTTGACCGGCCACAGCGTGGCCGCCGACCTGCAGGCGCGCCTGCAGCGGCCGCTGCATTTCGGCAACGACCTGCAGTGTTTTGCCCTGTCGGAAGCACACGGCGGTGCCGCCGACGGCTATCCGAGCATGTTCGGCGCCATCCTCGGCACAGGCGCGGGCGGTGGTTTCTGCCTGCACGGCCGCCTGCTGTCCGGTTTCAACGGGCTGGCCGGCGAATGGGGCCACTGGAGCGTGCCCGGTCATCTGCTGCAGCGCCACGGCCTGCCGCTGATCGACTGCGCCTGTGGCCTGCAGGGCTGCGTGGAGCGCTATGTGTCCGGCAGTGGCGTGGCGATGATCGAACGCCATCTCGGTGGCAGCGCCGCCGACGCCAGCGCGGTGATCGCGCTGGCCGAAGCCGGCGATGCCCGCGCACGCAAGGCGCTGGACATCCATCGCGACCTGCTCGGCCACAGCCTGGCCGCGCTGGTGCTGGCGCTGGACCCGCACGTGATCGTGCTCGGCGGCGGTCTTTCGCAGTACGCGCCGCTGTACCAGCAACTGCCCGACGCCATCGCCGCCCATCTGTTCAAGGGTGTGCAGGTGCCACCGATCGTGCCGCCACGCTTCGGCGATGCCGGTGGCGCACGTGGTGCTGCCCTGCTCGCCTGCCAACCCTCGTTTTCCTGATGTCCGGAGCCTGACCATGTCCCCGTTGCAGACCCTGCTTGCCTCCCACCGCGCCGGTGCCAACGTCGGCCTGTACAGCGTCTGCTGCAGCAACGAGCAGGTGCTGCGCGCGGCCATGCACGTGGCGCTGGCACACGGCACCGTGCTGCTGATCGAGGCCACCTCCAACCAGGTCGACCAGTTCGGCGGTTACACCGGCATGACCCCGCCGCAGTACCGCGATTACGTGGGCACGCTGGCCGATGAGGAAGGCTTCCCGCGCGAACGGCTGATCCTGGGCGGTGACCACCTCGGCCCGAATGCCTGGCAGAAGCGCCCGGCCGCCGAAGCGATGACCCACGCGCGCGTGCTGATCGAGGCCTACGTCGCCGCCGGCTTCCACAAGATCCACCTGGACTGCAGCATGTCCTGCGCCGATGACCCGGTGCCGCTGCCCGATGCCATCGTCGCCGCGCGTTCGGCCGAGCTGGCCGAGATCGCCGAACGTACCGCCGCCGAGCACGGCCTGCCGCCGCCGGTCTACGTGATCGGTACCGAAGTGCCGATTCCCGGTGGCGAAGCCTCGCTGGCCGAAGGCCTGCAGGTAACCACGCCGGCCGCCGCCGCACAGACCCTGGCCATCCACCATCAGGCGTTCGACACGCCGCAGCTGCGCGACGCGTGGCAGCGCGTGATCGCGATGGTGGTGCAGCCGGGCGTGGACTTCGACCACAGCAGCGTGCACGAGTACGACGCGACCGCCGCCAGCACGCTGGCCGGCTTCCTCGAACAGCAGCCGCGCATCGTGTTCGAAGCGCATTCCACCGACTACCAGCGCGAAAGCGGCCTGCATGCACTGGTGCGCGATCACTTCGCCATCCTCAAGGTCGGCCCGGCGGCCACCTTCGCCTACCGCGAAGCGCTGTTCGCGCTGGCCGCGATCGAGGCCGAGCTGCTGCCGGCCGCACAGTGCTCGCGCCTGCCGCAGGTGCTGGACGAGGTGATGGTGGCGCAGCCGAAGTACTGGCAGTCCTATTACCAGGGCGATGAGGCGGCGCTGCGCCTGCTGCGCAGTTACTCCTTCAGCGACCGCTGCCGCTACTACTGGGGCGAGCCGGCGCTGGTGCAGGCGGTGCAGACCCTGTTCGCCAACCTGGAGCAGCATGCGCCGCCGCTGGTGCTGCTCAGCCAGTACCTGCCGGAGCAGTACCGCGCCGTGCGCGAGGGCCGCCTGGCCAACACCCCCACCGCCCTGGTGCAGCACCGTATCGGCCTGTGCCTGGGCGAATACGCCCGCGCCTGCAGCGCCAACCCGGCCGGCCCCCGCACGCAGAACGCGGGCTCGGCTGCCGGCGTTGCTGCGAACGGCTAATCTTTACCTTTTCCCGCGAAACCGAGAATGGCCATGCGCAACACCCGCTCCCGCCGGCAACAGATCCTGCAGCTGCTGATCGAGCACGGCTCGGTGCAGGTGGCCGATCTGGTCGAGCGCTTCGGCGTGTCGGCGGTGACCATCCGTGCCGACCTGACCCACTTCGAGTCGCAGGGCCTGGCCAACCGCACCCACGGCGGTGCCACCCTGGTGCGCACGCCGCCGCAGGAACAGGACATCCACGAGAAGGACGCGCTGAACCTGCCGCTGAAGGAATCGATCGGTGCGCGCGCTGCGCGCCTGGTACAGCCCGGCGACAACATCATCATCGATTCCGGCTCGACCACGATGACCCTGGCCCGCCACCTGCGCGCGCATCGCGACGTGACGGTGATGACCAACGGCCTGAACATCGCCTGGGAACTGGCCAATGCCGCCGGCATCACCGTGCTGCTGACCGGTGGGCTGCTGCGCCAGCAGTCGCTGTCACTGCAGGGCAGCCAGGCCGAGGCCAGCCTCAACTCGTACAGCTTCGACACCCTGTTCCTGGGCGTGGATGGCCTGGACCTGCAGTTCGGCCTGACCACCCACGATGAAGCCGAAGCCCGCCTCAACCATCGCATGGTCGAGCGTGCGCGCCGTATCGTGGTGCTGACCGACGCCTCCAAATTCGGCCGCGTCAGCCTGCATCGCATCGCCCTGCTGGATCAGATCCACGCCATCATCACCGACGCCGGCATTGACGACGCAACCCGTGAGGGGCTGCAGCGGCTGGGCATCGAAGTGATCATCGCCGAGCCCACCGCATGACCGACAGCCGATCCCTGCATGGCCGCATCCTCACTCCGCTGGGTTGGCGGCGTGGCCACGTCCACTTCGATTCGCAGGTGCGCCAGCTGCAGGTGGATGACCACAGCGGCGCTGACGACCTGCAGCTCCCGGTGATCCTGCCCGGCTTCATCGACCTGCATGTGCATGGCGCGGCCGGCGTGGACCTGATGCAGGGCGGCGACGTGGCGCGAACCATCGCCCGCACCCATCTGCGCTTCGGTACCACCACGTTGCTGGCGACCACCATGACCGCCGGGCTCGACGAGATCGAGCACGCGCTGCAGGGCGTGGCCGCCACCATGGCGACACCCGATGCCGACGCCGCCAGCATCGTCGGTGTGCATCTGGAAGGACCGTTCATCAGCCCGCAGCGTCTGGGTGCGCAGCCCAACCGCACGATCGAGGCGACGCTGGCACTGGTGCAGCAGCTGCATGCGCTGGCACCGATCCGGGTGATGACGCTGGCCCCGGAAATCGGTGAGCACACCGCGCTGATTCCCGCGCTCTCGGCGATGGGCATCCGCGTACAGCTCGGCCACAGCGCCGGTACCTATGAGGAAGGCGTGGCCGCGCTGCAGGCCGGTGCCTCCGGCTTCACCCACCTGTTCAACGGCATGACCGGCGTCGATCACTATCGCCCGGGCATTGCAGCGGCGGCGTTGGCACATGCGCAGTACGCCGAGATCATTCCCGACCTGCAGCACATCCACCCCGGCGTGATCCGGCTGGCCGCGCGCGCGATTCCGCGCCTGTACGCGGTGACCGACGCCACTGCCGCCACCGGCATGCCCGACGGCGAGTACGCGTTGGGCGAGCAGCGCGTGCACAAGTGTGGCGGCTGCGTGCGCCTCGCTACCGGTTCGCTGGCAGGTAGTGCACTGACCATGGACCAAGCGCTGCGCAACCTGGTGCGTGTGGGCCTGGACCTGGCCGATGCCTCGCAACGTGTTTCCACCTTCCCGGCCGATTACCTGGGCCTGGGCGATCGCGGCCGCATCGCGCCCGACGCCCGCGCCGATCTGGTGGTGCTGGACGCCGAACTGCGCCTGCAGCAGGTGGTGGTGGGCGGGCGCGTAGTTGATTTGAACGCCGCAAACGCCTGATATCTGCGTTTTTGTAGAGTCGAGCCATGCTCGACTCACCGCGCAACGCGCGGTGCAGGGAACCTCGATATCGGAACGAAGAGCAGTCGAGCATGGCTCGACTCTACAGAAAGCAATCTGCGACGAACCGTCGCCGGGCATAGCCCGGCGCTACCACAGGAACTGCCGATGACCGCAAGCACTGCTCCGCGCTGGCCCGTACGCTACCTGCTCTTCATCGGCGGCCTCGGTGGCCTGCTGTACGGCATCGACATCGGCATCATCGCCGGCGCCCTGCCCTATCTTGAAGCGACTGCCAGCCACGCCTGGCAGCTCAGCAGCCAGCAGCTCGGCTTCGTCGTCGCGGCAGTGCTGCTGGGCAGCGTGCTGTCCTCGCTGTTCGCCGGCATGGTCGCCGACCTGATCGGCCGCCGCGGTGCGATGCTGCTGGCCGGCCTGCTGTTCACCGCCTCGATCCCGATCATGGCACTGGCCTCCGGCTACACGCCCCTGCTGCTCGGCCGGCTGCTGCAGGGCATCAGTGGCGGCCTGATCGGCGTGGTGATTCCGCTGTACCTGGCCGAAGTGCTCAGCCCCGAACGACGCGGGCGTGGCGCGGCGATGTTCCAGCTGCTGCTGACCATCGGCCTGGTGCTGGCGGCACTGATCGGCCTGTACCACGCCCACGCCGTGGATGCCGCCGCCGAAGCCGTGCGCTCACTGCCGGTCGCGCAGCAGGCGCAGGAGCTGTTTGCGGTGAAGGACCACGCCTGGCGCACCATCTTCTGGACCTGCCTGGCGCCGGGTCTGCTGTTCTGCGCCGGCATCTTCTGGCTGTCCGAGTCACCGCGCTGGCTGGTGCGCCGCGGCCGCATCGATGACGCGCGCCGCAGCCTGCAGCGCGTGCTGCCCGCTTCGGAGGTGGAGCCGACGCTTGCACAGATCCAGGCACCGGAATCTAGCAGCGGCAGCGGCAAGCGCGACCCGCTGCTCAGCCGCCGCTACGTGGTGCCGTTCCTGCTCGCCTGCGTAGTGCTGGCCTGCACCCAGGCCACCGGCATCAACTCGGTGCTGGCCTACGCGGTGAACATCCTCAACCAGGCCGGCCTGTCCGGCTCGGTGGCCAATGGTGCCGATGTGGCGATCAAGCTGCTCAATGCGGTGATGACCGTGGTCGCGCTGCTGCTGGTCGACCGCAAGGGCCGCAAGTTCCTGCTGATGCTCGGCAGTGGCGGCATCTGCGTGGCCCTGCTGGCCGCCGCCACCCTCTTCTTCCAGGCCGAACGCGGCCGCACCGACGTGCAGCCGCAGCTGCAGGCGGCGGTCAGCGGCGACGGCCTGCAGCTGGTGCTGGATGATGCGCAGTGGCAGCGCCTGAGCAATGGCATCGACAGCCAGGGCCGACCGATGCAGCTGACCGTCTCCTACGCCTACGGCGACTTCACCAATGTGCGCGCCCTGCGCAGCGACAACCTGACCGACCGCGAGCTGCGCATCGAGCGTGCTGGCACCGTGCAGCCGGACAGCGTGATCGGCGCGTTCTTCCGCAAACTGCACCTGAATCCGTTCGCCGACCCGGCCAAGGCCGCGCAGGCTCCGCTGCGCATCGAGCAGGCGCGCATCGGCCCGGTGCCGCCACCGGCGCACGGCTGGGCCGTGGCCGCCTGCATCCTGGTGTTCGTCGCGTTCTTCGCGGTCGGGCCCGGCGTCTGCGTGTGGCTCGCGCTGTCCGAGCTGATGCCGAACCGCATCCGCTCCAACGGCATGAGCATCGCGCTGCTGATCAACCAGTTCGTGTCGACCACTATCGCCGCGATCTTCCTGCCCACGGTGGGCCACTATGGCTACGCCAGCATGTTCGTGTTCTGGGCGGCGTGCACCTTCGTGTTCTTCCTGGTGGCCGCGTTCTGGCTGCCGGAGACCAAGGGCAAGTCGCTGGAAGAGATCGAGGCCCGCTTCGCCCGGTAGCGGTCGACTTTGGTCGACCTCCGCGCGCAGCGCGGGTTCATGGCGCGCCCGTCATTCGCCAGTGATGTGCTTGGCCAGCTCCCGCGCTTCGGCAACGCTGGACAAGCCGCTCAGCATCATCGATTCGCCGAACGGCCCCTGCACCGTCGCCACCATCAGCACGCGGCCATCCACGCTGATCGCCGCACGCTGGCCGACCAGTGCCGCGGTGCCATCGTGGATGCGCTGATGCGCCTCCGGCCGATAGCGGATCTGCAGGCCCGGCTGCTTGCCTTCATCCAGCACATAGCGCACATCGGCAATATCCGCGCTGCCGGCAATCGGGGGCTCGCGCAGCGCCAGGGTCTCGCCCTGCCACTGCGCCGGCGTACCTTTGCCCGCCGCATCGACCGCACTCAGGCGCACGTCCACGCCGGGGCGTGGCGCATGATCCTTGCCTGCCAAGACACCGGGTGTGGCGCCCGGCATGCATCCGGTCAGGGTCAACGCCATGCCCAGCAACAGGGGAAGCGCAGCCCTCACTTCAGCTTCCGCAGCTTGAACGCCACCAGCACCTGCAACAGCCCGTACAGCAGGCTGCCGATGCCGATCCACAGCGTGGTCACCGCCACGCCCGCATACGGGTTGGCCGCGAACAGGACGCCCAGCACCACCGCCAGCACGCCACTGAGGATCAGCAGCCACTCGCCCTGGATCTGCTTGCGCACGCGGATCGCGAACACGATGCGATAGATGCCGGCCACCAGCAGCCACGCTGCCAGAAACAGCACCAGCACGCTGGCGGTGGCCAGCGGATTGATCACCGCCAGGATGCCGAAACCCAGCGAGGCGATGGCATACAGCGCCAGCCAGCCACGCGAGGCACCGCTGCCGCCGCTGACCAGTGCGAACAGGCTGATGACACCTTCAACGATGGCCATCACACCCAGCGTCCATGCCAATGCCATGGCTGCAGACAGCGGCCAGCCGATGGCGACGATGCCGAAGCCCAGCGCAACCAGCCCATACAGCAGCAGGATCCACCAGCTACGACCAACCGCCGACAACAAGGGAGACAGGGGGGAATTCATGGCCACTCCTTCGATCCGGAACCGGGCTCATCCTAGCCCCTGTGGATGAAGAGGGCGATCACGGCGCCCGCGCGCAGACCCATACCCGCACCTCGTCCGCTCCCACCCACCGCAGCGTCTCCGCAACCTCCATCACCGTGCTGCCGGTGGTCATCACATCGTCCACCACGGTCAGTCGCGGCGGCACCGGACCACGTACATCGAACGCATCGAACAGGTTTTCCCTGCGCTGTTCGGCCGTACGCTCAGACTGCGGCGCGGTATGCCGCCGCCGGTACAGCCCCTGCCAGACCGGCATCGGCAGCAGGCGGCACAGTTCGGCGGCCTGGTTGTAGCCGCGCTGGCGCAGGCGGCGCCGGTGCAGCGGTACCGGCACCAGCGGTAGGCATGACCACGGCGGCGGTGCGCGCTGCATCAACTGCGCCAGCAGGCGACCCGCGGCGAGATCCTGATGGAACTTGTAGCGCACCAGCAGCTGGTCGACCGGCGGCAGGTACAACAGGCTGGCATGGGTAGCGGCCTGCGGTGGCGCTTCCTCGCGGCAGCTGCCGCAGACGATCAGGGCGTTGTCGGGCAGCGGCAATGCGCAGCGCAGGCAGGCGCGGCCCGACCACGGAAGTTCCGCATAGCACGCGGCGCACAGATCCAGCCCATCGTGGCCGGGGCCGTTGCAGACCAGGCAACGCAATGGCAGCAGAACGCGAAGCAGCGCGTGAGGGACAGTGCTTGCCGCGTGCAGGAAGTTGATGCGCATGCGCCAGCCTTCCATCGCTGCGTCAGCTTCACCATCAGCGGACCGCGTGCTGCAGTGTCAGCGCTATCTGTTACCGCGCGCCCTTCAGGGCGCGCGTTCGCGATCCCCGGCATCCGACGGCGCCACGGCGGGCATCATCAACACCTCCGCCAGACCACGATAGATCGGCACGCGGCACACCAACCCGGACACGCCGCGCGCGATCAGCACCGTGGCCAGGATCGGCAGCAGCAGATCACCACTGTCGGTCAGCTCCAGCGAGATCACCGCCGAAGTCAGCGGTGCCTGGGTGACGCCGGTCAGATAGGCGCACATGCCCAACAGCACGAACGCGCGCGGGTCCACGCCCGGCATCAGGACCGCCAGGTTGTGGCCCAGTCCGGCACCGACCGCCAGCGCCGGCGAGAACAGGCCACCGGGGATGCCCGCCACATAGCACGCCAGGTTCGCGAGCAGCTTCATCAACCCGAACTCGTGACCGACCATCGCCTGCCCCTGCACCAGACTGCGCGCCTGCTCGTAGCCGGTGCCGAACGCGCCTTCACCGAACGTCAAAGCCAGCGCCACCACCACCAGCCCACAGCCTGCAGCCTGCAGCCAGCAGAACGGGATGCCGCTGCCGCAGCTGGCCCAGCCAACGCGGGCGACCCGCCGCACTGGCCAGCACCGCACGCGCGAACAGGCCTCCCAGCAAGCCCGCCACCACGCCGCACAGCAGGATCGCCAGCCAGCCCTGGCCCAGCGGCAGGCGTGCGCTCACATGACCGAAGTAGGTGTAGTTGCCCAGCAGGCCCAGCGACACCACGCCACCGACGATCACCGCGGTCAGCAGGGTGCCGGAGAAGCGATGCTCGAAGCGGCCGCTGAGCTCTTCGATGGCGAAGACGATACCCGCCAGCGGTGTGTTGAACGCCGCCGCAATGCCGGCAGCACCACCGGCCAGCAGGAAGTGCGAGAGCTCGCGCGGGTCCTTGAAGCCGAACCAGCGGCCGAACAGGTACATCAGGCTGGCGCCCACATGCACCGTCGGGCCTTCACGGCCAACGGACGCGCCGCCGAGCAGCGACAACGAGGCCAGCAGCAGCTTGCCGGCCGAGACCGCGGGCGAAAGATTGGTCCTGCGGAACGACTCATCCGGCTTGTCCAACGCGGCGATGACCTGCGGAATGCCGCTGCCCCGCGTGGGCTTCAGCACGCCGGAAGTGAGCCACGCCAGCAGCGCGAAGATGCCGGGCGTGAGCAGCAGAGCCCACCACGGCGAGTGCGTTGTGATCCGCTGGAATACATGAAAGGCGGCGTCACTGGCCTTGGCAAACAGGATGGCCACCAGCGCCACGGCCACAGCGCCACCCCAGAGCGCGGCACGGCGGCGCCAGGCCTCGCTGAGAACCAGCGCGGTGATGCGGCCGCGGAGGCGATGGAGATCGGTCATGCAGGGCAGTCTGGACGCTGCGGAGGAAGACGGACAGCGGCTACTGTGGCTGAAGGCCTTGCAGGATGCGGTGAAATGCCCGGCCATGGATCCTCCCGGCAGCCTGCCGCGTGCGTGCACTACTGGGCGGGCAATCGCTCCCGCCACCGGCGCTTTTCCACGCTGCGCACGTTGGGCTGCTGCCGCAGCCATTCCAGATAGAGCGGCAGATGTGCCAACTCATCATCGCTCACATCGCCGGTGAACTCGCGCACCTCGACCAGGTTTCCGTAGTTTCTGGCGTACTTGCTGGGCGTGTCGTCGATACCGATCATCTGCTCCAACCGGAAGCCGTGTCGCTTCAGCTTGCCCAGCCGCTTCTGCGACGCATAGCCGCCAGTGTCCCAGTCGCGCGCCGTGCTGCATCGCTGCGCGGACCACAGGAATGCGAGCGGGCGGCCCGGCATCAGGCGGGCCACCAGCGGCTCCGCATACAACTGCCCGGAAGACGTCCACACCCCCACCGTGAAGTGGGCGAAGGCATAGTCGAGGAACGCCTGCAGGTGAGGCCGCAGGTAGACGTGGTAGCCGACAAGGCGGAAGTCCGCCGGCCGCTCCAGTTCGCGCTCGCTTGCGTGCACCAACGTCTCGTCCAGGTCGAGTACCAGCAGTTTTCCACCTGGCGGCATTACATCCGGTTTCATACTCATTCCTCTTCCAAAGCCTCCGGCACCGCTACCTTCCGGATCAGCTTCAACGCATGCCCTTCCAGCACATAGAAGTAGGCGTAGTGACCGGTCCTGTCGTAGTTGCTGTCGTACTCGGTGCCTTCGGCCACCACCAGCGCGCTGTGCGGATCGATCCTGACGATGTTCGGGCCGAGTTCCCCACCCAGGCTCTGCGGCAGCGGCTTGCCGGTGCGCAGGCTGATGAAGGTCTGCGAGAAGCACCCCGTGCCGCAACCCCAGCCGGCCACGGTGTACTCGCCGGCGAACTCGATCTTGCCGTCCTTCAATGCGGCGGACATCCGCGTCTTGAACATGCGCGCCTCATGCGTACTCATGTCCAGCGCAGCGGCAGGTCCGCAGTAGACCTTCGCCACAGGGTAATCAGTGAGCTGCGGGCCGCCCTGCTCGCCACGGAAGATCGCCTCACGGACGCGGGAGTTTTCGTCAATCTCCGCAGCAGTCGGCTCGGCCGCGCAGGCAGCCGCTGCTGCCAGTCCCAGGGCAAGGGCCACTACGGCAACCGCAGCGCGCGTGATCGATGCAGCGTTCATGGCCGTCCTTTGCGTTGGGGCCCCATTCTAGGCACGAACTCCGTAAACCAATTTAAATCAACAATGGTTGACAGCCCAGGCACACCCACCCACACTGCCGCCCTCGCTCCACTCGTACCCAAGGTCCCGCCATGGCTGCTGCCATCCGCCACGACTGGCAACACGACGAACTGCAGGCGCTGTTCGATCTGCCGTTCCCCGAGCTGCTGTTCCGCGCCGCAGCGGTCCATCGCGAGCATTTCGACCCCTCGCAGGTGCAGGTCTCCACGTTGCTGTCGGTGAAGACCGGCGGCTGCCCGGAAGACTGCGCGTACTGCCCGCAGGCGCAGCGCTACAGCACCGGGGTGAACGCGCAGAAGCTGATGGAGACCGATGCGGTGCTGGCCAAGGCACGCCAGGCCAAGGCCGCCGGTGCGTCGCGCTTCTGCATGGGTGCCGCGTGGCGTTCGCCGAAGGACCGCGACATTCCGAAGGTGGCGGCGATGATCGCCGGGGTGAAGGCGCTGGGCCTGGAGACCTGCGCCACGCTGGGCATGCTCAGTGGCGAGCAGGCGCGTGCGCTGAAGGACGCCGGCCTGGACTACTACAACCACAACCTCGACACCGCGCCGGACTACTACGATTCGATCATCCACACGCGCCAGTACCAGGACCGCCTGGATACGCTGGAGCACGTGCGCGATGCCGGCCTGAAGACCTGCTGCGGCGGCATCGTCGGCATGGGCGAGACGCGCGCGCAGCGCGTCGGCCTGCTGCTGGCGCTGGCCACGCTGCCGGCACATCCCGATTCGGTGCCGATCAACAAGCTGGTGCAGGTGGCGGGCACGCCGCTGCATGGCAGTGCCGAGCTGGATCCGTTCGAGTTCGTGCGCATGATCGCGGTGGCGCGCATCGCCATGCCGCGCTCGATGGTGCGGTTGTCCGCCGGGCGCGAGGCGATGAGCGACGAACTGCAGGCGCTGTGCTTCCTGGCCGGTGCCAATTCGATCTTCTATGGCGACAAGCTGCTGACCACGGGCAACCCGGAAAGCGAACGCGACCTGGCCTTGTTCGCACGCCTGGGCCTGCAACCGATGGCGGTGCAGGTAGATGCAGAGGGCCACGACCACGGCGGCACCGTGCACGCCGATATCAGTGCCGATACGCCCGGCTGTGGCTGCGCTCACGCGGCCTGAGACGGGCCGCAAGCAGGCGTCGCGGCAACGCGCTACCCTAGCCGCCCCGTCGTCGCATTCAGCCACCATGGCCCGCCCCGACCTGACTGCCCGCCTCCACGCCCAACGCGCCCTGCGCGATGCCCAAGGCCGTCGCCGCCCTCGACGCACGGTCAGCCGTCGTGATGGCGTGCGCCTGGAAGTGGACGGCCAGTGGCTGACCGGCTTCTGCAGCAATGATTACCTGGGCCTGGCCCAGCAGTTCAGCGTGGTCAATGCGCTGCAGGACGCCGCCGCGCGCGAAGGCGCTGGCGCCGGTGCCTCGCACCTGGTCTGCGGCCACCACGTCCTGCACGAAGCGCTGGAACGCGAAGTAGCCGAGTGGCTGGGCTATCCGCGTGCGCTGCTGTTCGGCAGTGGCTTCGCCGCCAACCTGGCGGTGCAGCAGGCATTGCTGAGCGAAGAGAACGATGTCTGCGTACAGGACAAGCTCAACCACGCCAGCCTGCTCGATGCGACGCGGTTGGCCGGTGCACGCCTGCGCCGCTATCCGCATCTGGATGCGGAAGGCGCGATGCGTCAACTCAAGCACGCGCCCGATGGCGCGGCGATGCTGGCCACCGATGGTGTCTTCAGCATGGATGGCGACATCGCACCGCTGCGCGCTTTGTCGCTTGTGGCACGCCTGCAGCAGGCGCTGTTCTACGTCGATGACGCGCACGGCGTGGGCGTGGTCGGTGATGGCCGTGGTGCCGTGGCCGCCGCCGGGCTGGGCGTGGACGACGTACCGCTGCAACTGGTCACGCTGGGCAAGGCACTGGGCGGTTCCGGTGCACTGGTGCTGGGCCGTGACGACCTGATCGAGCACCTGGCCGAGACCGCACGCCCGTACATCTACACCACTGCGGTGCCGCCAGCGATGGCCGCTGCTGCACTGGAAGCAGTGCGCCTGGCGCGTCGCGACCACTGGCGCCGCACCAAGCTGACCGACCTGATCGCGCTGTTCCGCAGCGAAGCGCGTCGCCATGGGCTGGACCTGATGGCTTCGGAAACGCCGATCCAGCCGCTGCTGTGCGGCGATGACCATACCGCCGTTGCGATGTCCACGACGCTGGAACAGGCCGGCTGGCTGGTCGGCGCAATCCGCCCACCGACGGTGCCGGAAGGCAAGGCACGCTTGCGCGTCACCCTGTCCGCGCTGCATACGCCGGAACAGGTGCGTGGCCTGGTGGAGGCCATCGCCAGCGCGCGCGATCGCGTGACCCTGGCCGTGCGTGAAGCCGCGCCACCGCCGCTGCCCGCTTTTGCCTGAGTTCCGTGTAGTTCCCCATGCATATTGAAGTGACCGGCCGTGGGCCGGACCTGGTTCTGATCCACGGCTGGGCCCTGCAGGGCGGTGTGTTCGCACCACTGGTGCAGCGCCTGGCGGACCAGTTCACCCTGCACCTGGTAGACCTGCCCGGCCATGGCCACAGCCGCGAGGACACCACGCCGCTGCGCCTGCCGTTCGTGGTCAATGCCATTGCTGCGGCCACGCCGCCGGCGGTGTGGTGCGGCTGGTCGCTGGGCGGCCTGTTCGCGCTGCATGCTGCCGCGACGCTGCCAAAGGTGCGCGGGCTGGCGATGATCGCGGCCACGCCGCGCTTCGTGCGTGGCGAAGACTGGCCGGACGCGGTGGAACCGGCCGTGTTCGAGCAGTTCGGGCGCGAGCTGGCGACCGACTTCGGCGGCACGCTGGAACGCTTCCTGGCGCTGGACGTGATGGGCTCGGCGCACGCCCGCGAGGAGCTGCGCACGCTGCGCCAGCGCCTGGTCGAGCGCGGTGCACCCACCGAACGCGCGCTGCTGGAGGGCCTGCGCCTGCTGGAAAGCACCGACCTGCGCGGCGCACTGCCGACGCTGGGTAAACCCAGCCTGTGGATCGCCGGCCAACGCGACCGGCTGGTGTCTCCGGCGGCGATGCAGGCCGCCGCGGCACTGGCCCCGGGCGGGCAGGCGCTGACCATCGCCCACGGCGGCCATGCGCCCTTCCTCGGCCATGCCGACGAGGTCGCCGCCGCCCTGCAACACTTCGTTGCCGGCCTGTCACCGGCCGATGGCGGACAATGAGCGCCTTCCGAATTCCGCAGGATTGACGCATGGATCTGGGTATCAATGGCCGCTGGGCACTGGTCTGCGGCGCAAGCAAGGGGCTGGGCCTGGGCTGCGCGCGTGCGCTGGTGCGTGAAGGCGTCAACGTGGTGATCGTGGCCCGCGGTGAAGCCGCCCTGCAGGCCGCCGCTGAAGAGCTGCGCGCGCTGGCCGGTGCCGCCGAGGTGCGCGCGGTCGCCGCCGACGTCACCACCGAAGCCGGCCGCGTCGCGGCGCTGGCCGCATGCCCGCAGGTGGACATCCTGGTCAACAACGCCGGTGGCCCGCCGCCCGGTGATTTCCGCACCTTCGAGCGCGACGACTGGATTGCCGCGCTGGACGCCAACATGCTGGCGCCGATCGCGCTGATCCGCGCCACCGTCGACGCGATGATCGAGCGCGGCTTCGGCCGTATCGTCAACATCACCTCGTCGGCGGTGAAAGCCCCGATCGATATCCTGGCGCTGTCCAACGGCGCGCGCAGTGGCCTGACCGGTTTCGTCGCCGGCCTGTCGCGCCGCACCGTGGCCCACAACGTCACCATCAACAACCTGCTGCCCGGCCAGTTCGACACCGACCGCCTGCGCGCCAACTTCGCCCACAGTGCGGGCAAGGACGGCGACGCCGACGAAGTGGCCGAACGCCGCCGCCAGCAGATCCCCGCCGGCCGCTTCGGCACGCCGGATGAATTCGGCGCCGCCTGCGCGTTCCTTTGCAGCGCACAGGCCGGTTACCTCACCGGGCAGAACCTGCTGATCGATGGCGGCGCCTACCCCGGTACGTTCTAAGAGACTTTCGCAATGCCGTCCCATTTCGATGCCCGCCACGTCCGCCGCGCGTTCGCCCGTGCCGCCAACAGCTACGACGCCGCCGCCGCCCTGCAGCGCGAAGTGCAGTCGCGGCTGATCGAATCGCTGGACTACCTGGAGGCACGCAAGCCCGAGGTGGTGCTGGACATTGGTGCCGGCACCGGCCATGCCAGCGCGTTGATGAAGAAGCGCTGGCCGAAGGCGCAGGTGATCGCGCTGGACGTGGCGCTGCCGATGCTGGACCAGGCCAAGCGCCAGGCCGGCTGGTGGAAGCCGTTCCAGCGCCTGTGCGGTGATGCCGCCGCGCTGCCGCTGGCCGACAACAGCGTGGACGTGATCTTCAGCAACCTGTGCCTGCAGTGGGTGGACGACCTGCCGGCGGTGTTTGCCGGGTTCCGCCGTGTGCTCAAGCCAGGTGGCCTGCTGGTGTGTTCCACCTTCGGCCCGGAAACCCTGATCGAACTCAACGAGGCATTCGCCGCCGCCGATGACCGCCCGCACGTGAGCCGCTTCGCGCAGATCGCGCAATTCGGCGATGCGCTGATGATGGCCGGCTTCCGCGACCCGGTGCTGGACCGCGACCTGTTCACCCTGACCTACGACGATCTGCCGTCACTGATGCGCGAACTGCGTGCGATGGGCGCGACCAATGCACGGGTGGACCGACGCCACACGCTGACCGGGCGTGGCCGTTTCGCCGCTGCGGCAGCGGCGTATGAACCGATGCGCCGTGCCGACGGCAAGCTGCCCAGCAGCTGGGAAGTGATCTATGCGCACGCCTGGGCACCGGACCCGGGCGCACCGATCCGCGAAGGCGGGCATGACGTGGCCTCGGTGCCGGTGTCGGCAATTCCGATCCGGCGCAAGCAGACCTGATCGTCCGGTAGTGCCGGCCGCTGGCGGGCAACCTCACGATTCCATGCTGGGCATCTGCCGACCAGCGGCCGGCACTACCGCATGCCACTCCGCACGCGAATCGCTCCGGTAGGTGCCAACCTTGGTTGGCACACCCCATCAGATCGCGGTGCCGCCAGCAGTGTGCCGACCAAGGTCGGCACCCACCCAAATGCAGGCTTCCGCCTCAGGTATTGGCCGGCGAACTCAGCGGCGGGCGCACCAGGTCACGGTGGAAGAAATAGATTTCCTGCACCAGGAAGCGCCAGCTGGTGTGGAAGCTGCGGAAGCGCGTGCTGGGCGTGGACGAGGCCAGCGCATCGATGCCCAGCGCCTTGCTCAGGCGCAGCGCGCGCGCCATGTGCAGCGGATCGCTGACGATGATCACCCGGTGCAGGTCGCGCTGGTCCATCAGCCGCTTGGCTTCAACCAGGTTCTGCACGGTATTGCGCGAGGCGGTTTCGATCAGGATCGCATCGTCCGGCACGCCATGTTTCAGCGCATAACGCCGCGCCACCTGCGATTCGGAAAAACGCGCACCGGTGCCACCGTAGCCGCCGGTGAAGATCAGCAGCGGCGCGTACTGGGCCTCGTACAGGTCCAGCCCATGCCGGATACGCTCTTCGAACACCGGTGACGGTTTGGCGTCATAGGCGGCCGCACCCAGCACGATGATGGCGTCGGCCTTGGCGGCCTGGTCACGCTCGCCGACCCAGACGATCCAGGCAGTCACGCCCAGCAGCCAGATCACCAGCAGGACAAACAGCCGCCACAGCCAGCCCAGCAGGCCGGTGCGAGGCCGCTGCCGGTCGCGGCTCACGGCGCGCCCCAGCGCAGCGCTGGCAGGTCGACGTTGCCGCCGGACAGCACCAGGCCCACGCGCAGTCCGGCGAAACGTTGCGGCTGCGCCAGCACCGCAGCCAGCACGGTGGCCGAGGACGGCTCGACCACCTGCTTGAGCACCTCCCACAGCAGGCGCATCGCGGCCATCGTCGCCGCGTCATCGACCACGATCACCTCGGCACCGGCCGCGCGCAGCAATTCGAAATTGGGCGCGCCGATCAGGGTACGCAGGCCATCGCAGATCGTGTCCGGGGTGAACGCGTCCTGGCGCTCGCCGGCGGCCAGCGAGCGCGCGGTATCGTCGGCACCGGCCGGCTCGGCCAGCACCAGACGGGTCTGCGGGCTGGCGAGCTGCAGCGCCAGCGCAGTGCCGCTGGCGAGGCCGCCGCCGCCCACCGGCACCACCAGCACGTCGAACGGGCCGTCGCTGTGCAGCAGTTCCAGGGCGGCGGTGCCCTGCCCGGCCATCACCGCCGGATTCGTATAGGGATGCACCAGGGTCGCGCCGGTGTCGGCCTGCACCTTGGCGCAGGTGGCCTCACGGTCGGCAATGGTCGGCGGGCAGTGCCAGAGCGTGGCGCCATGGCGCGCAATATTGGCCAGCTTGGCCGCCACCGCACCTTCCGGCACCACCACGTGACAGGGAATGCCCCGGGTACGTGCGGCCAGCGCCAGGGCGGCGCCGTGATTGCCAGAGGAGTGGGTGACCACGCCGGCACTGGCGGAATCAGCCTCCAGCGACCACACCGCGTTGCAGGCACCGCGGAACTTGAACGCACCACCACGCTGCAGGTGCTCGGCCTTGAACGCCAGCTGTGCCCCGGCCAGCGCATCGAGCGTGTGCGAGCGCAGCACCGGGGTCACGCTGGCATGCGGGGCGATCCTCGCGGCAGCAAGCAGGACGTCGTCGGCGCGGGGCAACAGTGAATCGCTCATGACGCAAGATTAACGTATGCCCCCGCGCTGGCGACCGGGACACAGGTCATGCCAGCATGCAGCCCTACGCCTCCATTCATCCTGGCCGACGGAATTAAGGGCCGATTCAACGCTTGCGCCCGAAGCTGACTGCACACCCGTCCTCTGGGGGGACCCACCATGAAAATGCGCCTGATGCTTGCCGGTGGCCTGTTGCTGGCCCTGACCGGCTGCACCACCTACGACTATGTCGGCGGCGGCCGCAGCGGCAGCTACTACCACGGTGCGCCGTCGGTGGAATACCGCTACCCGGCCGGCTATCCCTACAACTACGGCCCCTACTACGGTGGCTATGGCGGCTACTACGGCGGCTACGGCAACCCGTATTACTCGCGCCCGATCTACCGTCCGCCGCACAACCACCGCCCGCCGCCGCGTCCGGGCAATGGCGGCGAGCACCGTCCGCCGCCGCCGTCGCGTCCGTCGTACAACGGGGGTTCGCCGTGGCGGAACATGGACTCCATGCGCCGCCCGCCGCAATCGAACGCCCAGCCGTCGGCGCCCCCGCCGCAGGCCCGTCCGGCACCGGCACCGAGTGCGCCGAGGATGAACGGTTCCCCCTGGCGCAACATGGATCGTGCGACGCAGCGCACAGTTGAGCGCTGAACCGTCTTGCATTTCACACGGTCTAAGCCGCAATCTACGCGGACAGTGACGGCCCGCGTCACAAAGTGACAAAAACGACACGGGCCGCCGCAAAAAGCTCTACGTCGATATCCGACAGGAACATCTGGATCCCCCCTGTTCCGGCCCTGTCGGATGTCGGCACCTCTGAAAACAGACGGCCCCGCAATGCGGGGCCGTTTGTTTTGTTGGGTCGCCAACCGCCGAGGGCCCCAGCGTCAGTAGCTCCACGCCATGCGTGGATGGCGCCTTCCCGACAGCCGCAAAAAAACAGGGCCGGACAGTCCCCCGACTGCCGGCCCTCTGCTCCCCCACCGTGCGCCTGTACCGGCCCCTGTTCCAATTCCGGTCACGGGCGCCTACGGCGCCAGCCACGGTGGGTGCTATTGGGTTATCTGCAAAAATCCTGCCAACTTTAGGGCTGATTTCGACGCCGGCCGGCCGGCACCGACGTCCCGGCCCCGAATGGCGCTAAAATCGCCACCCCGGCGCCGCCCCCGGTCCGCGCCCGCCCCCAGCTGAACAGCCCCCCATGAACCCGTCCTTCCATCGTTACGACGTCATCGTCATCGGCGGTGGCCACGCCGGCACCGAAGCCGCGCTGGCCGCGGCCCGCACCGGCGTGCGCACCCTGCTGCTGACCCACAACATCGAAACGGTGGGTGCGATGAGCTGCAACCCGGCCATCGGCGGCATCGGCAAGGGCCACCTGGTCAAGGAGATCGACGCCCTCGGTGGTGCGATGGCGCATGCCGCCGACCGCGCCGGCATCCAGTGGCGCACGCTCAATGCCTCCAAGGGCCCGGCCGTGCGCGCCACCCGCTGCCAGGCCGACCGCAACCTGTACCGCATGGCGATCCGCGCCATCGTCGAAGGCCAGGCCAACCTGACCGTGTTCCAGGCCGCCGTGGACGACCTGGTCATCGAAGGCGACGCCGTGCGCGGGGTCATCACCCAGACCGGGCTGCGCTTCGATGCCGAAGCGGTGGTGCTGACCGCCGGCACCTTTCTGGCCGGCAAGATCCATGTCGGGCCGACCCAGTACGCCGCCGGTCGCATGGGCGACCCGCCGGCCACCACGCTGGCCGCGCGGCTGCGCGAGCGCCCGTTCCAGGTGGACCGCCTGAAGACCGGTACGCCACCGCGCATCGACGGCCGCTCGCTGGACTACAGCGTGATGGACGAGCAGCCCGGCGATACGCCGCGGCCGGTGATGTCCTTCCTCGGCTCGGTGGACGAGCATCCGCAGCAGGTCAGCTGCTGGATCACCCACACCACCGAACAGACCCACCAGATCATCCGCGACGCGCTGCACCGTTCGCCGCTGTACAGCGGCCAGATCGAAGGCATCGGCCCGCGCTACTGCCCGTCCATCGAGGACAAGGTGGTGCGC
Source organism: Stenotrophomonas sp. SMYL86 (assembly GCF_036320025.1). Lineage (NCBI taxonomy): Bacteria > Pseudomonadati > Pseudomonadota > Gammaproteobacteria > Lysobacterales > Lysobacteraceae > Stenotrophomonas > Stenotrophomonas sp. SMYL86. The sequence goes on along the minus strand of NZ_JAWIRU010000016.1, from coordinate 21,971 downwards.
TTCGCCGAGAAGGCCAGCCACCAGATCTTCGTCGAACCCGAAGGCCTGGGCATCGTCGAGATCTACCCCAACGGCATCTCCACCTCGCTGCCGTTCGACGTGCAGCTGGAGATGGTGCGCAGCATCCGTGGCTTCGAGAACGCACACATCACCCGCCCCGGCTACGCGATCGAGTACGACTTCTTCGACCCGCGCGGGCTGAAGGCCTCGCTGGAGACCAAGCTGGTCAACGGCCTGTTCTTCGCTGGCCAGATCAACGGCACCACTGGCTACGAAGAGGCCGCCGCGCAGGGCCTGCTGGCTGGCCTCAACGCCGCACGCCAGGTGCGCGGGCTGGACGGCTGGTGCCCGCGTCGCGACGAGGCCTACCTGGGCGTGCTGGTGGATGACCTGATCACCCACGGCACCAACGAGCCGTACCGCATGTTCACCAGCCGCGCCGAGTACCGCCTGCAGCTGCGCGAGGACAATGCCGACCAGCGCCTGACCCCGACCGGCCGCGAAATGGGCCTGGTGGATGATCGCCGCTGGAGCGCGTTCGAGACCAAGCAGGCCGCCGTCGCTGCCGAGCGCGCACGCCTGGGTGCGCTGTGGGCAACCCCGGCCAATGCACTGGGCCGCGAAGTGAACGAGACGCTGGGCGTGGCGGTCAGTCGCGAGACCAACGTGCTGGACCTGATCAAGCGCCCCGAGCTGGATTACGCCAAGCTGATGCAGGTGCCCTCGCTGGGCCCGGCGGTGGCCGATGGCAAGGTTGCCGAGCAGGTGGAGATCGGCGTGAAGTACGCCGGCTACCTGGACCGCCAGCGCGAGGAGATCGAGCGCCAGCAGCGGCACGAAGCCACGCCGATCGCTGAAGCCTTCGATTACGCGACGGTGCGCGGGCTGTCGGCCGAAGCGCTGCAGAAGCTGGAGCGCGTACGCCCGCAGACCATCGGCCAGGCACAGCGCATTCCGGGCATGACCCCGGCAGCGATCTCGCTGCTGCTGGTGCACCTGGAGCGCGCACGCCGGGGACGCGTGGCGTAACGCACCGCTTCGCTCGCCGGGCATGGCCCGGCGCTACCAGCTCTGGTAGGTGTCGACCTTGGTCGACACGGATGCATGAAGCATCCCGGCAGTTGCAGGTGTCGGCGGGGTCGCCATTGGCCGAGCGCGTATCATCGTCGTGAACGCCCTGATTTCCGGAGACTTCGATGAACCCGCTGCGCCCCTTCCGCGACAAGATGCCCGTCCTCGGCGAACGCGTGTACATCGATCCGGCCTGCACCATCATCGGCGACGTGGAGCTGGCCGATGACGTGTCGGTATGGCCGGGCACGGTCATCCGCGGCGACGTCAACCATGTGCGCATCGGTGCACGCACCAACGTGCAGGACGGCACCATCATCCACGTCAGCCACCACAGCCCGTACAACAAGGCCGGCTACCCGACCCTGATCGGCGAAGGCGTGACCGTTGGCCACGGCTGCATCATCCATGCCTGCACGATCGGCGATTACAGCCTGATCGGCATGGGCGCCTGCATCCTCGATGGCACCCGCGTGGAGCGCCATGGCTTCGTCGGCGCCGGTGCGGTGATCGGCCCCGGCAAGGTGGTGGGCGAAGGCGAGCTGTGGGTCGGCAACCCTGCACGACCGGCACGCACGCTCAGTGACAAGGAGATCGAGGCGCTGCATTACTCGGCCGACCACTACGTGCGGCTGAAGGACGAATACCGGGGCTGAGCCCCCGACGCTGCCATGCGGCTCTGCTAAAGTCTTGGCCCGACCAGGACCTGTCGAGACCCCCATGCCTGTGGCTGCCCGCCGGAGAGGACTCCGGCGCCCACAACGAAGGCCATCGCGCTGATGGCCGCACCGATGCTCGATACCTACCGCGAGGTGGTGACGCCGGAGGGTGTGCCGCTGCAGTTGCCTGCCGCCGGCCCGGTACCGCGGGCGATGGCCTGGCTGGTCGATCTCGGCGTGCGCATCGCGGCACTGGTGCTGGTGTCCATTCCGCTGGCGCTGCTGGACAAGTTCGGCTCCGGCCTCTACCTGGTGCTGATGTTCCTGGTCTACTGGGCCTACCCGATCGTCTGCGAAGCGTTGTGGGGGCGCACGCTGGGCAAGCGTGCGCTGGGGCTGCGCGTGCTGTCCCGCGATGGCGCGCCGGTAGGCTGGATGGCGGCGATCACCCGCAACCTGCTGCGCACGGTGGACATGCTGCCGTTCGGCTATGCGCTGGGCCTGATCAGCAGCCTGTTCGATCCGCATGGCCGCCGCCTTGGCGACCTGGTGGCGGGCACCGTGGTGGTGCACGCACCCGCGCTGTACCTGCCACCGCCGCCGACCATCGACAGCGTGCTGGCCCCGCCACAGCCGCTGCGACCAGAGGAACAGGCTGCGTTGATGGCCTTCGCCGAGCGCGCGCCACGGTTGTCGGCGGCGCGCCAGCAGGAGCTGGCCGGTATTGCCGAGCCACTGACCGGCACCCATGGCCAGGTCGGGGTGCTGCGCCTGTATGCGATGGCCAACTGGCTGCTGGGGCGGCGATGAAGCAGGAACAGTTCGTCGCCCGCTACCAGCAGGAATGGCAGGACCTGGAGCAGTGGCTGCTGCTGCGTGCCGGTGCCTCACGCCGCACGCGCCGCAAGGCCAGCGGCCTGGCACTGGATGACACCACCTTCCCGCAGCGCTACCGGCGGCTGTGCCAGCAACTGGCGCTGGCCCGCGAACGCGGCTACAGCCCGCAGCTGGTGCAGCGCCTGCAGCAGCTCATGCAGCAGGGCCACAGCGTGCTGTACCGCACGCCGCCGACGCGCTGGCGGGGTGCCCTGGAGTTCCTGGTGGCCGATTTCCCGCTGCTGGTGCGCAGCCAGGCGCGCAGCATGTGGGTGGCGCTGGCGATGTTCGCGCTGCCGGCGGTGGCCTGCTTCGTGCTGGTGCAGGTCTATCCGGACCTGATCCACATGCTGATGGACAACCGCCAGATCGCCGAGATGGAGCGCATGTACGATCCCGCCGCCGAGCGCCTGGGGCGTGACAGCGGCACCGACTGGATGATGTTCGGCCACTACATCATGAACAACATCAGCATCGCCCTGCGCACCTTCGCCAGCGGGCTGCTGGCTGGGCTGGGCACGCTGCTGGTGCTGTTGTTCAACGGCGTGATCATCGGTTCGGTGGCCGGTCACCTGCAGCACATCGGCCATGGCGACCCGTTCTGGCGCTTCGTGGTCGGCCACGGTGCCTTCGAGCTGACCGCGATCGTGATCGCCGGCGGTGCCGGTCTGCAGCTGGGCATGAAGCTGCTGGCACCGGGTCGGCGCAGCCGCCTGGATGCACTGGTCGAAGGCGGCCGCATCGGCGCACGGCTGTGCCTCGGCGTCGCCTTCATGCTGCTGGTGGCCGCCTTCATCGAAGCCTTCTGGTCCTCGCTTGCCGAAGTACCGGCGTGGGGCAAGTTCAGCGTGGCCGGTGTGTTGTGGGCCGGCGTGCTGCTGTGGCTGTGGCGCGGCGGACGTGGGGGCGGCCATGCGCATTGACCGCCTGGACGTGGCGCTGCGCGCCCGCAGTGGCTGGGAAGCGATGGAGCTGGGCACCGCCCTGTCCCGCCGTCACGCGCGTGCGCTGTGGGGCAGCTGGCTGCTGGCCAGTGCACCGCTGTTCGTGATCTTCAACGCGCTGGGCTGGTGGCTGGATGCCTTCGGCTGGGCCTGGCTGGCGATGTGGTGGTGCAAGCCGCTGTTCGAACGCGCGCCGCTGTACGTGCTGTCGCGCGGCATATTCGGTGAGCCGGTCGGCACGCTGGCCGCGCTGCGCGCGCAGCGCCACTGGGGCAACACCGGTTTCTGGGGCTACCTGGGCTGGCGTCGCTTCAGCGTGCTGCGCAGCCTGTGCCTGCCGGTGAACCTGCTGGAAGGCAACACACCGGGCCAGCGCGGCCCACGCCGTCGTGCGGTGGCAGCCGGCGCAGCGGGCGCGGCACTGGTACTGACGGTGACCTGCCTGGCGTTCGAAGCCGTGTTGGTATCCGGCGCGATCGGTGCGGTGTTCATGTTCATGCCACTGGAGCTGATGTCCGAATCGTGGCGTGCGGCGTGGGACATGATTGGCAAGGACACGCCGGCATGGGCACGGCTGGGCTTCAACCTGGCGTGCTGGCTGGCCTCGGTGCTGATCGGCCCGTTCTTCGTCGGTGCGGGCTTTGGCCTGTACCTGAACCGTCGAACGCAGATGGAAGCCTGGGACGTCGAAATCGCCCTGCGCCGCCTGCGCGAGCGGCTGCTGCCGGCAGCATCGACGCTGGCGCTGCTGCTGTGGCTGGCACTGCCGCTGGTGTCCGCACCGGTGCATGCGCAGGACGCGCAGACGGTCGCGGAGCAGGCCGGCGATGCCGAAGAGGACGAAGACAGTGCGGAAGAACCGGCCACCGCGGCCAACGACCCCGCCAATACGCCGGCAATGATCTTCGGTACAGCGCCGGTGGACACCGCCGGTTTCCGTCAGGCAGTGAACCGCGCCTATGAAGACCCGCTGCAGCGCCCGACCCGCCAGGTCACCCGCTGGAAGCCGATCGAGCAGGCCGAGGAAAAAAAGAAGGAAGACAAGCAGCTGCAGCGTGACACCAACAGCAAAGGTGAACGCAAAGCGCGCAAGGACGGCATCGCCTGGCTGGCACGGCTGGCCGAATGGGGCCTTTGGGGCCTGCTCGGCATCCTGCTGCTGGTGCTGCTGCTGACCGCGCGGCTGTGGCTGCCGTGGCTGCGTGGCAGTGGCCGGCGCAAGGCCGACGCTGCACCGAAGGTGCTGGAGGAGCAGGTGGAGTTGCCGGTGGTGCTGCCGCCGGACGTGGCCACCCAGGCCGGCCTGCTCTGGGACCAGGGCCGGCCGCGGCAGGCGCTGGCCCTGCTGTACCGCGCCAGCGTGCGCACGGTGGGCGAGCGCAGCGGTATCGCGCTTCCACCCGGTGCCACCGAAGCGCAATGCCTGCGCGCATCGCGACGCATGCCCCAGGCCAGCGACCGTGACCTGTTCGCGCGCATCGTGCGCATGTGGCAGTACGCCGCCTACGGTGGCCGCCTGCCCAGCCGCGCCGATTTCGATGCATTGGCCGATACCCTGCGCCAGCAGTACGGGTGGCAGGCATGAGTCCGCGCCTGTTCTGGTCGCTGCTGCTCGGTGCGCTGGTGCTGTTCGGCGTACCGCTGACCATCCTCTACCTGCGCACGCACGAGCGGGTGACCGAGACGATCCGGCTGCCGCCACAGGGCGAGGCCGCCTACAACCCGCTGTACGTGCTCGGCCAGGCCCTGCGCGCCGATGGCATCGACGTGCATTCGCGACCGCGGCTGGAGTTGCAGCAGATGACGCTGGGGCGCCACGACACGGTGGTGCTGCTGCAGGACAGCAGCGAACTGCCGCCGCCCGTCGCCCGCGCACTGCTGGACTGGGTCGACGGTGGTGGTCACCTGCTGGTACGTACACCGCCGCCGGCCGAGGACGATGCCGGCAGCACACAGGGCCCCCTGCTGGACCGGCTGGGCGTGGACAGCCTGTTCCAGCGCAGCGACTGCCAGGCCTTCCATGTCGACGACGATCCTGGCCACGTCGAATTCTGTGGTGGCCGCCGCTTCACCCTGGGGTTTGCGGCCAGTGCGCAGGCCGAACGCCGCTGGGGCACTGATCGCGACCTGGTGTTCGCGCGCCTGCGCCACGGCCAGGGCAGAGTGAGCGTGCTGGCCGACATGGAGTTCATGCGCAGCGAAGTGGACTCACCGGCAGCGCGCCTGGCGTCGGCAGGTGGCGGGGCCAGCGACGGCCTGCACGACGCGTCGCATCGCGACCTGACCCGCTACCTGCTCGATCCGAACTATGGCAAGGGTGCGGTCTGGCTGGTCTATGCCAGCCGCCCGCCGTCGCTGTGGTCGCGCATGTTCTATCAGGGCTGGCCGTTGTGGGTGCCGTTGCTGCTGGCCCTGCTGGGCTGGCTGTGGGGCCGTTCACAGCGCTTCGGCAGCCTGCTGCCGTCGCCGGTGCTGGAACGTCGTTCACTGCTGGAGCACGTGCGTGCCAGTGGCGAACTGCTGCTGCGCTTCGGTCACGGCATACGCCTGTACGAGGCCGTGCTCGCCCTGTTCCTGCACCGCCTGCGCCTGCGCGCACCGATTGCCGCCGCATTGGATGGTGCGCCGCGCGATCAGGCCATCGCCGAGCTGCTGAAGTGGCCGCAGGGCCGCGTCGCCAGCGCACTCACGCCCCCACCGCCGCACGATTCCTCCGCCCTGCGCGAGCGCATCCGCTTGCTGCTCCAGATGAGATCCCTGCTATGACCGAAGTCCCCGAGCTGCCGGCGGCCGCCAACGCCCGCCTGATCGAACGCGTCGATGCCATCCGCGATGCCGTCGGCCACGCCTTCATCGGCCAGGCCGATGTGCTGGACCAGATCCTGGTGGCGCTGCTTGCCGGTGGTCACGTGCTGATCGAGGGCGTGCCCGGGCTGGGCAAGACCCTGCTGGTGCGCGCACTGGCACAGGCCCTGGAGCTGGATTACGGGCGTGTACAGTTCACCCCCGACCTGATGCCCAGCGACGTCAGTGGCCACGCGGTGTACGACCCGAAGAGCGAGAGCTTCAAGATCCGCCGCGGCCCGGTGTTCACCAACCTGCTGCTGGCCGACGAGATCAACCGTGCACCCGCCAAGACCCAGTCGGCGCTGCTGGAAGTGATGCAGGAAGGCCAGGTGACCATCGAAGGCAAGGCCTTCACCCTCGCGCCGCCGTTCATGGCGCTGGCCACGCAGAACCCGCTGGAACAGGAAGGCACCTACCCGTTGCCGGAAGCACAGCTGGACCGCTTCCTGCTGAAGGTGCTGATCGACTACCCGCAGCTGGAGGACGAGAAGCGCATGGTGACCGCGATCACCAGCGGCCGTGCCGCCAGCGATTTCGACCTGAGCCAGGTGCCACGCGTGCTCGGTGCTGGTGAGCTGCTGGAACTGCAGCGCGCCACTGCGGCGATCACCGTCGACGACGAAGTGATCGACTACGCGGTGCGGATTGTGGCAGCCACAAGGCAGTGGCCGGGTATCGCGGTCGGCGCTGGCCCGCGTGGCAGCATCGCGCTGGTGCGTGCCTCGCGCGCGCAGGCGGTGCTGGCCGGTCGTGATTTCGTCACTCCGGATGATGTGCGCGACATCGCACGCCCGGCGCTGCGCCACCGCATCGCGCTGGCCCCGGAACTGCAGATCGAAGGCCAGGACGCCGACGACGTGCTGGGCGCGCTGCTGGCCAAGGTGGAAGCGCCGCGCCGATGAGGCCGGCCCCGCTGCTGCTGGCGTTGCTGCTGGCCTGGGCTGTCCTGGGCGGCCTGGTGCTGGGCGGGTTGCTGCCGCGCTGGAGCTGGGCGCTGGCGGCGCTGGCGATTGCCGTGCCGGCGCTGATGGATCTGTGGCGCCAGTCGCGGCGTCCGTCGCCGCAGGTGCAGCGCGAACTGCCCGAAGCACTGGCACTGGGCGTGCGCCGCGAGGCTGCACTGCGGCTGCAAGCGGACGCACCGATGACGGTGCAGGTGTTCGACCTGGTGCCCGGCGGCTGGCCACTGGAATCGCTGCCGCAGCGCGTGCGCCTGCAGGCGGGCAGTGCTTCCACCCTCCACTATCACCTGCAGCCGCTGCAGCGTGGGCATTTCCGCTTCGAAGGCGTGCATCTGCGCATGCGTTCGCCGTGGCGGCTGTGGTGGCAGCAACGCACGCTGCCGCCCGCACTGGACGTGCGGGTCTATCCGAACTTCGTGCCGCTCACCCGCTTTGCCCTGTTCAGTGCCGACCAGGCCTCGCGGCTGGTCGGTGCACACGTGAAGCGCCGCCGCGGCGAAGGCACCGACTTCCACCAGATGCGCGAGTACCGCATCGGCGACAGCCTGCGCCAGCTCGACTGGAAGGCCACCGCGCGTGCGCGCAAGCTGATCTCGCGCGAATACCAGGACGAGAAGAACCAGCAGCTGCTGCTGATGCTCGACAGCGGTCGGCGCATGCTGGCCAGCGAAGGCGGGCTCTCGCACTTCGACCATGCCTTGAACGCCTCGCTGGTGGTGGCCTACCTGGCGCTGCGCCAGGGCGACGCCGCCGGCCTGTTCGCCACCGGTGGCGAGCGCCGTTGGGTGGCGCCGCAGCGCGGCATGGGCACCGTCGAGCACCTGCTGCGCGCCAGCTACGACCTGCAGCCACGCGCGGTGGCCACCGACTACCTGGCCGCCGCCACCGAAGTGTCGCTGCGCCAGCGCCGGCGTGCGCTGGTGATGCTGGTCAGCAATGTGCGCGACGAAGACATCGAAGACCTGCTGGCGGCGGTGCGCCTGCTGCAGCAGCGCCACCTGGTATGCGTGGCCAGCCTGCGCGAGCGTGAGCTGGACGGCGTGCTGGACAGCGAAGTGCAGACACTGGAAGACGCCACCCAGGCCGGTGCAGCGGCGCTGTACCTGCAGCAGCGCGCGAAGGCGCATGAGGCGCTGCGCAGCGAGAAGGTGATGGTGCTGGACGTAACCGCCGATGCCCTGCCCGGTGCGCTGGTGGAACGCTACCTGGCGGTGAAGCGCGAAGGGCTGCTCTGATACCAGCGATCGATCTGGTGGGAGCCAACAACGGTTGCCGGCCAGCGGCCGGCACTACCCCTGTAACAACCGACGCATCGCTCTGGTAGGTGCCAACCTTGGTTGGCACGAACCCACAGCGACGACCAAGGTCGGCCTCTACCAACGGCGATTGCCGGCCAGCGGCCGGCACTACCCCTGCAACAGCCGACGCATCGCTCTGGTAGGTGCCAACCTTGGTTGGCACAAACCCACAGCGCCGACCAAGGTCGGCATCTACCAACGGCGATTGCCGGCCAGCGGCCGGCACTACCCCTGCAACAACCAACGCATCGCTCTGGTAGGTGCCAACCTTGGTTGGCACGAACCCACAGCGACGACCAAGGTCGGCCTCTACCAACGGCGATTGCCGGCCAGCGGCCGGTACTACCCCTGCAACAACCAACGTATCGCTCTGGTAGGTGCCAACCTTGGTTGGCACGGAATCAGCGGCGCCGACCAAGGTCGGCCTCTACCCACAGCGGTTGCCGGCCAGCGGCCGGCACTACCCCTGCAACAACCAACGCATCGCTCTGGTAGGTGCCAACCTTGGTTGGCACGGAATCAACGGCGCCGACCAAGGTCGGCCACTACCCACAGCGGTTGTTCTACGACCGGCGTCGGTTGCCCACGCCGGCCCGGGGGCGCCGCACCGTCATCAGACGTAGATCCGCGTCGGCGCCTCATCAACGATCGCGTGCGGCACGAAGCGCGCGCTGTCGCGGGTGATCGCGCTGTCGTCCTCGCGGATGCCGATGCCGCAGGCGTGGTCACCCACCACCCAGCTGCCGATCAGCGGGTAGCCGCCTTCGAAGCGGGTCAGCGGATGCGCACGCTGGATGATCGCCGGGCCGTCGTAGGGACCGTCGCTGCGTTGGGTGCTGCCATCGGCCAGGTGCATCTCGATGTTGGCGCCTTCGCGCGAGAACAGCGGCTTGCGCACCCAGCCCGAGGCCAGCGTGCTGCCGTCATCGAAATGCGCTTCCAGCAGGTTCGGATGGCCCACGTTGCGCTGCCACAGCAGCGGCAGGATGCCCTTGTTGCTCAGCACCGCCTTCCACGCCGGCTCCAGCAGCTGCACGCCCGAGCCGGGCAGCGCGCGGCCGAACTCCTCGGCCATCAGGTCTTCCAGTGGGTACAGCTTGAACAGCGTGCCGATCACCGAATCGTCCAGCGCGGTGAAGCGTCCATCCTCGGACAGACCGATATCCTCGATGGCGATGGCCTGGCCATGCAGGCCGGCCTGCGACGCACAGTCGCGCAGGTACTCCACGGTGCCGCGGTCTTCTTCCGAACTGCCCACGGCGCTGAAATACAGCGGCGGCGGCAACTGCGTGGCCAGTTCGCCGAAGCGTTCGACCAGCGCTTCGTGGATTGCGTTGAACTGGTCGGCATGCTGCGGCAGGCGACCGGCGTTGCGCTGGTCCTCCAACCACTGCCACTGGAAGAAGCTGGCCTCGAACAGCGAGGTCGGCGTGTCGTAGTTCAACTCGTACAGCTTGGCCGGGCCGGTACCGTCGTAGGCCAGGTCCAGGCGACCGTACAGATGCGGCTGGCGCTGGCGCCAGCTGTCGGCGATCCAGTCGCGGTAATGCGACGGAATCGCCAGCTGGTCCATCAGGCGTTCGCTGCCGATGACATCGCCGACCAGGTCCAGCGCCATCTGGTGCAGCTCGGCGCTGGGATCTTCGATGTCCTGCTCGATCTGGCGCAGGGTGAAAGCGTAATACGCGCTTTCATCCCAGTACGGCTGGCCGTCGATGGTGTGGAAGCGGAAACCCGCCTCTTCCGCGCGTGCCCGCCACTGGGCACGCTCGGCAATCCGGATACGCTGCATGGGTCGATCAGCCGCCGTAGCTGCCGCTGGTGCTGCGGCGTGCGCTGGTGTTGCCGAAGCCACCACGGCTGGCGGTGACCGCACGGTTCGGTTCGCTGGTGACCGGCGCCAGGCCCGCCTTGCCGGCGCCGATGCCGCTGGCGGTGTTCAGGCCGCCGCTGCCGCCCGGTGCCGGACGCGCCCAACCAGCGCTCTTGTCCTGGTAGGCCGGCGACGCCGCCGGCGCCTGCGGCGCCAGGCCGCCGCGGTTGCTCAGCATCTGCGACATGAAGAAGCCCATCATCATCGGGCCGATGAACGAGGTACCGGCCGAGGTGTGCTGCTGCACGCACTGTTCCGGCTTGTAGTCCTTCTCGCAGGCTTCCTTGCTGGCGTACTTCGGCGCCGCATCGGCGGCCTGCTTCTGCGCTTCGGCGAAGGCATTGCGGCACGACGACGGATCGCCGGTGGCCTCGGTGCAGGCCTCCACCGAGGTGTACAGGCCTTCCTGCACCTTCACCTCCGGCTCCTTCTGGCAGGCGGTGAACAGCAGCGGCGCAGCGCTCATCAGCAGCAGCGCGGTGGTGCGGGAACGTTTCATGGCCTCATGCCCTGTCGACGGATCAATGCCCCAATGATGCCAAATCCGGACCAGCAACCGGAATCGGCAAAGTCCGAAAGATGAACGGACTTTCATTTTCGTCGGGCATTGGGGTCAGAGCCCATCGCGCCGCGATGGGATCCGACCCCGGGCGGCGCACCGCTCTGGCAGGTGCCAACCTTGGTTGGCACACACGGCACGGCGCCGACCAAGGTCGGCATCTACCGAAAACGGGTGGTTGCAGCAGCAACCGAAAAAATTGGCCATGATCGGCTGACCCCCACGTTGTACGGCCCGCCCGTTCCGCCAGCCATGCCTGAATACCGCTCCCGCACCTCCACCGCCGGCCGCAACATGGCCGGCGCCCGCGCCCTGTGGCGTGCCACCGGCATGAAGGACGGCGACTTCCACAAGCCGATCATCGCCATCGCCAACTCCTTCACCCAGTTCGTGCCCGGCCACGTGCACCTCAAGGACCTCGGCCAGCTGGTCGCGCGCGAGATCGAACAGGTCGGCGGCGTCGCCAAGGAATTCAACACCATCGCCGTGGACGACGGCATCGCGATGGGCCACGACGGCATGCTGTATTCGCTGCCCAGCCGCGAGATCATCGCCGACGCCGTGGAGTACATGGTCAACGCGCACTGCGCCGACGCGCTGGTGTGCATCAGCAACTGCGACAAGATCACCCCCGGCATGCTGATGGCCGCGCTGCGCCTCAACATCCCGGTGGTGTTCGTCTCCGGCGGGCCGATGGAAGCGGGCAAGACCAAGCTGTCCGAGCACAAGCTGGACCTGGTCGATGCGATGGTGGTGGCCGCCGATGACAGCGCCTCCGACGAGAAGGTGGCGGCGTTCGAGCGCAGCGCCTGCCCCACCTGCGGCTCCTGCTCGGGCATGTTCACCGCCAACTCGATGAACTGCCTGACCGAAGCGCTGGGCCTGTCGCTGCCGGGCAATGGCACCACGCTGGCCACCCATGCCGACCGCGAGGCGCTGTTCCGCCGCGCCGGCCGCCTGATCGTCGAACTCTGCCACCGCTGGTATGGCGGCGAAGACCCGAGCGCGCTGCCGCGCGGCATCGCCACCCAGGCCGCGTTCGCCAACGCGATGACCCTGGACATCGCCATGGGCGGTTCCACCAACACCATCCTGCATCTGCTGGCTGCCGCGCAGGAAGCGGAGGTCGACTTCGACCTGACCCACATCGACGCGCTGTCGCGGCGCGTACCGCAGCTGTGCAAGGTGGCGCCGAACACGCCGAAGTACCACATCGAGGACGTGCACCGCGCCGGCGGCGTGTTCGGCATCCTCGGTGAACTGGACCGCGCCGGCCTGCTCGATACCACGGTGCCGACCGTGCACAGCACCAGCCTGGCCGACGCGCTGGAACGCTGGGACGTGGTGCGCAGTGACAACGACACCCTGCATGCCTTCTTCAAGGCCGGCCCGGCCGGCATCCCCACCCAGGAGGCCTTCAGCCAGGCCACGCGCTGGCCGAGCCTGGACGTGGACCGCGCCGAAGGCTGCATCCGCTCGCTGCAGCACGCGTATTCGCTGGAAGGCGGCCTCGCCGTGCTGCGCGGCAACCTGGCCGTGGATGGCTGCGTGGTGAAGACCGCCGGCGTGGACGAGTCGATCCACATGTTCGAAGGCCCCGCGCGCGTCTACGAAAGCCAGGACGCCGCCGTCGCCGGCATCCTCGCCGACGAAGTGCAGCCGGGTGACGTGGTGGTGATCCGCTACGAAGGCCCGAAAGGCGGCCCCGGCATGCAGGAGATGCTGTACCCGACCAGCTACCTGAAATCGAAGGGGCTGGGCAAGCAATGTGCGCTGCTCACCGATGGCCGCTTTTCCGGCGGAACCTCGGGCCTGTCGATCGGCCACGTGTCGCCGGAAGCCGCCAGCGGCGGTGTCATCGGCCTGGTGGAAAACGGCGACCGCATCCGCATCGACATCCCGGCCCGCCGCATCGACCTGCTGCTGGACGAGGCCACGCTGGCCCAGCGCCGCGCCGACGCCGATGCCCGCGGCTGGAAGCCGCGCGCACCCCGCCCGCGCAAGGTCACCAGCGCGCTGAAGGCTTACGCGCTGCTGGCCACCAGCGCTGACAAGGGTGCCGTACGCAACACCGCGCTGCTCGGCGATTGACCCCCGTGCGGTAGTGCCGGCCGCTGGCCGGCATCTGCACTGCGACGCCCCACATCAATGAGGTTGCCGGCCAGCGGCCGGCGCTACCCCTCCTGATCCGTTATGGTGGTCCAGGAAGTCACCAACACGGAGGTTGAGATGATGTTGCTTTCCTTAGCGCTGGCCGCTGCCATGGGCACGTCAGCCGAACCGCCCAAAGCCCCGGACTGCAGCTACGACCGTGCCGCGATGCTGGCGATGGAACCTGGCCGATTCGATCAGGATCTGGCAGGTGGCTGGCGCCCGCTGGCCGACCGTGGCTGTACCCGCGAAGCGGCCGACCTGCTGTCCGCCTACGGCGCTCTGCCCAAGGCAGAAGGCAACGTCATCATCACCTGGCACGAGGGCCAGCTGCGCGCGGAGCTGGGGCAGACCGCGCAGGCGATCACACTGATGGAACGCAGCCACAAACCCGTGAACGCGGGCGACCCGGGTTACTGGAATGCCTACGTGGACGGCATGGTGGCGTTCCTGCGCCAGGACCGCAGCGCCCTGGAAAAGGCTCGTGCGAGGCTGGTCGCGATACCGACGCCCACCGCGATGGCGGAGAACATCAAGGACGGTCGCTACCACTTCACCACCGAGGGCGGGCAGCAGGTGCAGATGCCGTGGCCACCGAACCTGGATGTGCTTGATGGATTACTGCGCTGCTTCGGCAAACCCTACATGGAGGCCTATGGGCCAGGCTGCCGGACGCCTGAAACAGGCACCCGGTAACCACCAAGCGCCGCTGTCCGATCGTCAGCCCGTGCGGTAGTGCCGGCCCCTGGCCGGCATCTGTACAGTGCTCGCAAAAAAAAAGGGGACGGAGGGAATTAAGTCGTTTTTGCCATAAACGACTTAATTCCCTCCGTCCCCTTTTTGCTACCGGTCAGCCGATCACGCGCTTGAACGGTGGCAGCGCGTCGATGATGCGCTTGCCGTAGCGGCGGGTCAGCAGCCGCGAATCGAGGATCACCACGCGGCCGGTGTCGGTGGAGGTGCGGATCAGGCGGCCGGCGAACTGGGTCAGCGTGCGCAGCGCGTGCGGAATCGCGATCAGATTGAAGGCGTTGAGCCCACGCCCCTCGAACCATTCACTGAGCGTGGCGGTCTGCGGATCGGTCGGCACCGCGAACGGCACCTGGGTGATTACCACCGTGGTGCAGGCCTCACCGGGCAGGTCGAGGCCTTCGCCGAACGAATTCAGCCCAAACAGCACCGAGCCTTCGCCTGCCGCCACGCGCCGCAGGTGCTCGTCGATCAGCCGGGTCTTGGACATCTCGCCCTGCACCAACACCTGCTTTCGGCGCGCGGCCGACATCAGCCCGGCCACCTTCTCCATCTTCCAGCGCGAGGTGAACAACACCATCGAGCCCTTGGCCCAGTCCAGTTCGGTGTCGAGGTAGCGCGCCACTTCGCGCGGGTGGCCTTCGCGGTCGTCCGGGGTGACCGGGAACTTCGGCACGATCAGCTCGGCCTGGTTGGGCAGGTCGAACGGCGACGACAGCGAGACCATCTCGGCCTCTTCCGGAATGCCGTTGTCGATCGCCAGCGACTGGAAGTCGCCACCGCCGGTCAGCGTCGCCGAGGTCATCACCACCGAATCCACTTCATCCCACAGCAGCTTGCGCAGCACGTGCGCGGCCGACACCGGTGAGCCATGCAGCACCAGGTCGCCGTCGCGGGTGGCGGTGACCCAGCGCGCCATCGGCGGCGCGCCGTCCTTGTCCTCGCGGCGCCACGCCTGCCACAGGTTGTACTGCTGCTCGATCATCTCCAGCGCCATGCCCAGGTTGCGCTGCAGGCGCTCGCGCGCGGCATCGTCCGGCTTGCCCTTGGCGACCTGCGCGGTGGCGGCATGCGCCCAGTTGTAGAGGCTGCGGGTGTCGTCGGCCAGCGCTTCGATCGGCTCGCGCCAGGCGTCGGGCAGGCGCCCATTGGCCGCGCGCCACATCGGCTCTTCGTCGGCCGGCGCCGGCATCCACACCCGTTCGATGTGGTCGCGGAACGCGCGCAGTTGCTTGGCGACGTTGCTGGCCACCTCGATCGCTTCGTTGGGCAGCAGGTTGCCGAGGCGGTCCTTGTCGACCGCACGGTAGGCACCGGCGATCAGGATCTGCAGGCGGCCGGTACGCTTGGCCATCTCATCCAGCGCGAGGCTGGCCGCACCCTGGTCGATCGCCACGTTGCCGATGTGATGGCCTTCGTCCAGCACCAGCAGCATGTCCGACGGCGGCGCGATCAACGGCTGGCCGTTGTCGCTGTCACCGATCGACAGTGCCGACAGCAGCAGCGCGTGGTTGGTGACCACGATCTGTGCGTCGCGCACCGTATTGCGCGAACGCAGCACCGCGCACTGCGCCGAATAGGCACAGCGGCGCCCGGCACAGCCCGAAGCCGGCGTGGTGATGCGGCTGCGCAGGCCGGGGCTGATGGTCTCCGGCGCGTTGTCGATGTCGCCATCCCAGCTGCCGCCGGTGAAGGCATCGGTCAGGCGCTTGGCGATGTCCATCTCGATCGGCGCCAGCGGCCGGTCGAACAGCGGCGCGTCATCCTCGAACATGCCGCCCTGCGAGCCCTCGCCCTGCGCCTCGGCGGCGTTGCGCGTGCACAGGTAGCGGGTACGGCCCTTGGCCAGCGCCACGGTCGCTTCCAGGCCGGTGGCCTTGAGGAAGTTCGGGATATCGCGCTCGACCAGCTGCGACTGCAGCGCCACGGTACCGGTGCTGATCACCAGCTTCTTCTTGCTGGCCAGCGCGATCGGTACGCCTGCGGTGAGGTAGCCCAGGCTCTTGCCGACGCCGGTGGGCGCTTCGACCACGCCGACGCCACCGCTTTTCGACAGCGCACGCGATACCACGCCGATCATCTGGCTCTGCGAGCGACGGGTGGAGAAGCCGGGGGTATTGGCCTGCAGCGTCGTGTACGCCTTGCGGATCGCGTCCTTCAAGGTGTCATCAAGCGTGCGCGGAGCGGCGACGGTTTCGGTCACGCCGGGAAGTACCGTGGCTGGATCAGGCCGGTCATTGTCGCATGGCCGGCTGCGTTCACCGTCGCTGGCACCCTGAACGGGCCAGCGACGACGCCAGGCGGCGGTCACGGTCCGATGGGCGGACCACCCAAGGGCCAGATACGCCGGGCATGGCCCGGCGCGACCGGTCAGGACGCCGGGATCGAACGGGTACGCAGCAGGCGCACCAGCGCCCACACCAGCAGCACCACGCCGATGGCCTCGACCATCGCCAGCGCGAAGTGCAGCACGCCAAGGATGGCACTCATGCCCGAGATGGCGTCGAAGTTGCCGCTGTTGATCAACCACATCGGCAGGATGCCGGCGGCCATGCCGCCGAGGCTGGACAGCAGCAACAGCACCAGACCGACCAGGGCGCCGGTACGGGTGGCATCGCGCGGTGCGCCGACCACCCAGACCAGGCCCACGCACAGTGCGATCAGCACCGGCAGGCGCACGCCCACGATGCTCAGCACCGTCACCATCAGGGTCGTGTTGTCCATCGATCAGTCCTCGCCGGCCAGCACGGCCGAGCCCTGCCGCAGCGTCTGGTAGACCTCGTCGGTCTGCGGACGCACACCGTGCCACTGCAGGAAGCTCTCGGCGGCCTGCTCGACCAGCATGCCCAGGCCATCCACGGTATTGCGGCAGTTCGCTGCGCGCGCCCAGGCCAGGAAGGCGATGGCGGCCTCGCCGTAGTTCAGGTCGACGGCGGTGGTCATCGAGTTGACCAGCGACAGCGGCAGCTTGAACTCAACGTCGCGGTCGCGGCCGGCCGAGGTGGCATTGACGATCAGTTCGAAGTCGCCCAGCTCGCGCAGGTCTTCCCAGTAGCGGCTGATCGCGCGGCCCGGTTCGCCCATCGCGTCGATCAGTTCATCGGCGCGTTCCGGCGTGCGGTTGACCACCACCAGCTCGGTGATTCCAGCATCGAGGAAGGCCGGAGCGACGCTGCGCGCGGAGCCGCCGGCACCGATCAGCAGCATGCGGCGGCCACGCAGGTCCAGGCCATGGCGGTCGGTCAGGTCACGCACCAGGCCGATGCCGTCGGTGGTGTCGCCATGCCAGCGGTCGCCCTTGCGCAGCAGCGTGTTGACCGAGCCGGCGCGGCGCGCACGTGCAGTCAGCGTGGTGCACACCGAGAATGCGGCTTCCTTGTGCGGCGAGGTGACGTTGGCACCGACACCGCCGTCGGCGGCGAAGGCTTCCAGGCCGGCCAGGAACGCATCCGGGGCCAGGTCGATCGCGCGGTAATCCACCGCGATGCCTTCCTGGCGACCGAACGTCGCGTGGATCTGCGGCGACTTCGAGTGGGCAACGGGGTGTCCGAAGACGGCGTAACGGTCGGTCATGGAATCCTCAAGCTGGCTAGACTGATGCTCTTTCGTGCACGGACCCGGATGATGCGCATCACCCCGCCCCTGCTGGTGCTTGCCGCCAGTCTACTCTCTGCCCCCGTGGCGATGGCGTTGAACGAGTACGGCATCGAAGGCATGGGCGTAGTCTCGACCCGTGCCGACGAGGGCCGCGCCACGATCAGCGCCGATGGCCAGCGCATCGTTTTCGCCCGCCGTGGCGAGGCCGGTTGGGGCCTGTGGGAGGCGCGCGTGGTGGACGGCCGCTGGCAGCAGGCGCAGGCCTTGCCGGTAGGCGTGGCCGGTGAGGTCCGTGATCCCTACTTCAGCCGCGACGGCCGCTGGCTGCTGTTCGCGGCCGGCCGCGAGGGCAAGCTGGCGCTGTATCGGGCCGCTCTCGCCACCGATGGCCAACTGGGTACCGCGCAGCTGCTGGCGGGCGACGCGGGCCGCCGGGAAGAGCGCGGGCCGGCCCTGAGCGCGGATGGCAGGCAGCTGTTGTTTGCCCGCCAGCAGGGCCGTGGCGCCGGCTGGGACCTGTTCGTGGCGACGCTGGATGCGCAGGGACTGCGTGGCCCGGCCAGCGCACTGAGCGCGTTGAACAGCGCCGACGACGAGACCGACGGCGACTGGCTGGGGCATGACGGCGCCGTGGTGTTCAGCCGCGGCAACGGCACGACCACGCAGGTGTGGAGCAGCGGCTGTGCGTGGACCGGTGCGGCGCTGCAGCCATTGGGGCTGTCGTTCAACCAGGCCAGCGGCTGGACCGGCGCGCCGGTGATCGACAACGCCAAGCCCGGCGAGATGATGGTCGCCAGCAGTGCGGCGAAGGCACCGCGTGCCGGGGGCGTGGATGTGTACCGGTTTGCCGTGCCGAAGGTGGCGGCGGTGGCCGGGTGCGTGCCGGGCGCACGGTGACGGCAAACGCCAACCAAGGTTGGCGGCTACCCGGGCGATGGAGGCACCAGGTGCGTGCGGTAGATCCACGCCGTGCGTGGATGGCCGTTTGGTAGATGCCAACCTTGGTTGGCATGCGGGAAAGTGCCAACCAAGGTTGGCACCCACCCGTCAGCGCGACAACACCTTGGCGCGCTGCTGCTCGTACTCGATCTCGCTCAGCTGGCCATTGTCCTTGCGCTGGTTCAACGCGGCCAGTTCGGCCTGCACGCTGTCCGGCAGGGCCTGCTCACGGGCGACATGGCGGGCGGCGGAGAGCTGCTCCGGCGGGCGCTTGCCGGCCCGCCAGGCCGCGATGAAGACACCGACGATGATGGCGCCGAACACCAGCGTACCGATGCCCCAGATCAGCCATTGCATCCATCCCAGTTCGGGTCCCATCGCGTAATCCTCCGTCTATCGTGGCGCTATTGTCAGCGCTCGCGCAGCCATCGCGCCACCTGCGGCGCGAAATAGGTCAGCACGCCATCGGCGCCGGCCCGCTTGAAGCCCAGCAGCGACTCCAGCACGCAGGCGCGTTCGTCCAGCCAGCCGTTGGCGAAGGCGGCCTTCATCATCGCGTACTCGCCACTCACCTGATAGGCGAAGGTCGGCACGCCGAATTTTTCCTTCACCCGGCGCACCAGGTCCAGGTACGGCATGCCCGGCTTGACCATCACCATGTCGGCGCCCTCTTCCAGGTCCAGCGCGATCTCGCGCAGGGCCTCGTCGCCGTTGGCAGGGTCCATCTGGTAGGTCTTCTTGTCGGCCTTGCCGAGGCTGGCGGCGCTGCCCACCGCATCGCGGAACGGACCGTAGAACGCCGAGGCGTACTTGGCCGAGTACGCCATGATGCGCACGTTGATGTGGTTGTCGGCATCCAGCGCACGACGGATCGCGCCGATGCGGCCGTCCATCATGTCCGACGGCGAGACGATGTCCACACCGGCCTCGGCGTGCGATACCGACTGCTTGACCAGCGCCTCGACGGTGATGTCGTTCAGCACATAGCCCTTGTCGTCGATGATGCCGTCCTGGCCGTGGGTGGTGTACGGGTCCAGCGCCACGTCGGTCATCACCCCCAGTTCCGGGAATCGCGACTTCAGCGCGCGGATCGCACGCTGCGCCAGGCCGTCTTCGGCCCACGCCGCCGACGCGTCCAGCGACTTCAGCGAGGGGTCGATCACCGGGAACAGGTCGATCACCGGAATACCCAGCTCCAGCGCCTCTTCGGCCACCTTCAGCAGCTCTTCGATGGACAGACGCTCCACGCCCGGCATCGACGGCACTGCGGTGCGGCCGGCCAGTTCGTGCACGAACACCGGGTAGATCAGGTCGTCGGTGGTCAGCGTGTTCTCGCGCATCAGGCGGCGCGAGAACTCGTCATGGCGCATGCGGCGCGGGCGGTAAAGCGGGTGGGACATGGCAGGCTCCGAGGAGTGGCTATTGCAACAGGTAACCCTGCGGCAGCAGGGGTTCGGGCAAGGGGCGTTCGCCGAGCGCGTCGAGCTGGTCGATCTCGATCGTGCGCACCAGCGCGTCCAGCGGCAGGTCGTTCGGCTCCAGGCCGAACGGGTCTTCCATTTCTTCGCCCAGCTGGTCCAGACCGAAGAAGGCATAGGCCAGCACCGCCGACAGCACCGGCGTGCCCCAGCCCAGTGAACTGGCCAGGCCGAACGGCAGCAGCACGCAGAACATCCACGCGCAGCGGTGCAGCAGCAGGGTGTAGGCGAACGGCAGCGGTGTGGTCAGGATGCGCTCGCAGCCGGCCTGGATCGACGACATCGCATGCAGGCGCTCTTCCATCTGGGTGTAGAGGATCGGGTCGAGGTCACCGGCGCGCAGGGCCTGCGCCAGTTCCCCAGCGATCATCGAGAGCAGCGCGTCGGGCACGTTCTCGCGCTGCCCGAGTTGTTCGCGCTGGCGCTTGTCCAGCCACGGCAGGGCCATCAGCGCCACGATGCGCCCGCGCAGGCGACCGGCCAGTGCATGGGCGAAGGCGGTGGTGAGGTAGGCGATGCGGCGGCGGCGGCCGGTGTCATCGGCCAGCAGCAGGTTCACCTGGCGGGCCAGCGAGCGCGATTCGTAGACCAGCTGGCCCCACAGCTTGCGGCCTTCCCACCAGCGCTCGTAGCAGGCGCTGTTGCGGAAGCTGAGGAAGATCGACAGCACCAGGCCGAGCAGGGTGAACGGCGTGACCGAGACACGCTCGATGCCGGTCGGTGGCGCCAGTTCCACCACTGCGGCCACCGCAATGGACAGGATCAGGATGGCCAGCACCTTGGGCGCGATCGCTTTGACGATCGAGCCGCGCAGGATGTAGAGCAGTTGCCAGCCGTGGGGACGGGGTCGGATGATCATGGGGCTGCCGCGCCGGGCGCGGATTCACAGGCACGCGGGGGGCTCGCGCAGCCATCCATTGTACGCCCCTGCCCGGCCATGGACCGTGCGCCTGCGACGCCCTGTCGCACCCGGGTGCGGGCTCAGATCACGCCGCCACCCAGGCCAAGGCGCAGGATGCCGACCACCACCACGATGCCGTTCAGCACCAGCCCGGCCCAGGCCCGGCCACGCTTGCTCGGATGGGTGAACAGGATGCCGAGCGCGGCGATGACCGCGCCCACCGCAGCGAACGGGATCAGGAACCAGTTGCCCCAGCCCAGCAGTGGAATCAGCGCCAGGATCATCCACAACAGCGCCAGTACGCCCCACAACAGACTGATCACACCCATGCCGCTCTCCCGCAGTTGGTTCCTGCCCCAACCATAGACGTTCCCGCTGCCGCCGCCTACTGCCATTGGCGGGGCTGTCACCCGCCCCGTGCTAGCGTGCTGTCGTGCGTGCCCTGGCCCGGGTGTTGGCGCCGATTCAGAGTGGCCCGCCGATGATCGCAACCAGTCCTACAGGGGTCGTGCCATGAACATCCGTTGGGCCGCGTTGGCGGCCATCCTGCTGGTCGCCGCTGGCTGTGCCAGTACCTCCAAGGTGATGCTGGGCCGCGCCCGCGCACCGATCGATCCGGCGCTGGTGCAGATCTATTCGACGCCACCGGCCGGTTCACAGGAAATCGCCCAGTTGGAATCGGCGTCCGCCGTCGGCTTCGGCACCCAGGGCCAGACCGATGCCGCCGTGGCACGCCTGAAGCGTGAGGCCGCCGCGCTCGGCGCCAATGGCGTGGTGTTGATGGGCGTGGGCAGCAGTGGCTCGCCGGTGGGCATGTCGGTCGGCGCCGGCACGTTCGGTTCGCACGTCGGTGGCGGCGTCGGCATCGGGATTCCGACCACGCAGAAGCGCGCCGCCGGCGTCGCGATCTGGGTGCCGAATCCGGCACCGCCCGCGCGGTTGCCGACACAGGTGATTACGCCGCAACCGCAGCGGTGACCCGAGAGGGTCACCGCCGGTAGTGCCGGCCGCTGGCCGGCAACCTCAGGAATCCTCTCTGCCCAAGGGAAATGCCGGCCAGCGGCCG
>NZ_JAWIRU010000015.1:44017-112797 GCF_036320025.1 Stenotrophomonas sp. SMYL86 | reverse complement strand
CCCCCCCCGCCCCCCCCCCCCCCCCCCCCCCGCCGCCGTCCCCCCGCCCCCCCCCCCCCCCCCCCCCCCCCCGGCCCAATCACATGATCCCGCTTCCACGAACCATCACCGCAGAGGGGGCTCCGCCCGGTGGCCGGGAAACCTCAATACCCCGCCGCCTGCCCATCCTTGCGGCTCTCCGAAGCACCGTAGTAAACCCCGGTCTCGGGATCACGCATGATCGCCTGATACCCACCATACGGACCGTCGGCGAACACGATGCGATGCCCCTTGCGCATCAACGCACGCACCGTTTCATACGGGAAGCCGGTTTCCAGATTCACTTCACCACCGTCGGTCATCGCCGTGGCCTGACCTGTCGGTTCAGTCGAGCCCTCGTGCTGGATGCGCGGTGCATCACCGGCTTCCTGCAGGTTCATGCCGAAATCCACCAGGTTCATCACGATCTGCGCGTGGCCCTGCGGCTGCATCGCGCCGCCCATCACGCCGAAGCTGGCATACGGCTTGCCGCCCTTGGTGATGAACGCCGGGATGATCGTCTGGAACGGGCGCTTGCCCGGTGCGTAGCCGTTGGGATGGTTCTTCTGCAGCACGAACATCTCGCCACGGTCCTGCAGGATGAAGCCCAGCCCCGGCGGCGCCATACCGCTGCCCATGCCGCGGTAGTTGGACTGGATCAGCGACACCATCATGCCGTCGGCGTCGGCCACGGTCATGTAGATGGTGTCGCCTTCTTCCAGCTGCTTCGGCGTGCCCGGCTGCACTTCCTTCAGCGCCTTGTCCATCGAGATCAGTGCGCGGCGCTGTGCGGCGTAGTCCTTGGAAATCAGCTTCTGCACCGGCGCCGGCTGGAACGCCATGTCGGCATAGAAGCGCGCGCGGTCGGCGAAGGCCAGCTTCTTCGCTTCAACGAACAGGTGCACATGCTCCGGTGAACCGAACGGGATCTTCGAGAAGTCGTAGCCTTCCAGCACGTTGAGGATCTGCAGCGCGGCGATGCCCTGGCTGTTCGGCGGCAGCTCCCACACGTCGTAGCCACGGTAGTTGCTGCTGACCGGTTCGACCCACTCACCGTGGTGGTCGGCCATGTCCTGGTAGCTCAGGAAGCCGCCGTTGGCCTTGAAGTAGTCGCCGATGTTGCGGGCGATATCGCCCTTGTAGAAGGCATCACGACCGCCGTCGGCGATTTTCTGCAGCGTGCTGGCCAGATTCGGGTTCTTCCACATCTCGCCCTTGCGCGGGGCATGGCCGTTGATCGTGAACTGTTCCTTGAACCCCGGATACTGCGACAGCTTGGGCACCGAGCGGTCCCAGTAGTAGGCGATCACCTCGGCCACCGGATGGCCCTCGCGGGCGTAGCGGATCGCCGGCGCCAGGTTGTCGGCCATCGGCTTGCGGCCGAAGCGGTCGTGCAGTGCGAACCAGCCGTCGACAGCGCCCGGTACCGACACCGGCAGTGGACCGGTGGCCGGGATGTCCTTCAGGCCACGGCGCTGGAACTCGGCCAGGGTGAGCGACTTCGGCGAGCGGCCCGAGCCGTTGTAGCCGTAGAGCTTCTGCGTCTTCGGGTCCCAGACGATGGCGAACAGGTCGCCGCCGATGCCGTTGCCGGTGGGCTCCATCAGGCCGAGCGCGGCGTTGGCGGCAATCGCCGCGTCCACCGCCGAGCCACCGCCCTTCATCACGTCCAGCGCGATCTGGGTGGCCAGCGGCTGCGAGGTGGCGGCCATCGCATGCGGGGCGATCACCTCCGAACGGGTGGCAAAGGTGTGGCCGGTGATGCGGTCGGCGGCAGAAGACAGTGCGGGCACAGCGGCCAGTAGAGCAGCGGCCAGCAGGGAACGGGCAAGGCGTCGGGACACGGTCGGGTTCCGATGGAAGGGTGGTCCCTCGATCTTCGCCGCTGCGGCCTTCACGCGGTATCGGGCAGAGGTCATGGACGTTGATCCTGGGATGGGGTGCGGAAGCTCCGCACCCGCCAAGGCGAAAATCCGCCGGATTCCGCGCAAAAGCCGGCCTGAAAGGAGTGAATTGGGGTTCACCGAAACACTTTCAGCGGCAACCATCCTTGTGCCGCAAGCGATTGCGCTGGATGCAGCGGAAACCGATGGAAAATCCGTCACGAGGGTTGACATCGCCGAAACGGTTGTGTTCCTCTCGATCACATGTTGCATCACAACACGCCACCGCGAACCCACATCGAAGCCGCCGACGCCGGCGCCGCCTCGCTGCGTTCGATTCTTGTGCTCGTACTTATTACCCAACCAACAGGTGCGGGACGAGCCAGCGTGTAAGCAACAAACACACCGGAACTCTTCAAAAACCCGCACCCGCCCCGGTGCGGGTTTTTTCATTTCAGAACCTGGTTTCAGACGCAACCACCATGCACAACGCCGATCGCACAACCCGGACCTGCACCACCGCGACGCCTCGTGGTGGCTGTGCCTGTGCAACGCGCGGCGCCTCCTCCACCGCTTTCCCCTGACCGGCCGGCACGTCACCTCGACGACCGGCCGTTCTTTTTTCTTCCCACCGCAAGGAACCTCCCCCATGAGCACCAACGACCTGCCCCAGACCAAGATCGCCGTCATCGGCTACGGCAGCCAGGGCCGCGCCCACGCGCTGAACCTGCGTGAATCCGGCTTCGATGTGGTGGTAGGCCTGCGTCCGGGCGGCCCGACCGAAGCCAAGGCGCAGGCCGATGGCTTCACCGTGATCGCGCCCGCTGAAGCGGTGAAAGACGCCGACCTGGTCGCCGTGCTGACCCCGGACATGGTGCAGAAGAAGCTCTACAACGACGTGCTGGCGCCGAACATGAAGCAGGGCGCCTGCCTGCTGTTCGCGCATGGCCTGAACGTGCACTACGGCATGATCGAGCCGCGCGCCGACCTGGATGTGGTGCTGGTTGCGCCGAAGGGCCCGGGTGCGCTGGTGCGTCGTGAGTACGAGATCGGGCGCGGCGTACCGTGCATCTGGGCGGTCTACCAGGATGTCAGCGGCAAGGCTGCGCAGCACGCGCAGGCCTATGCGGCCGGCCTCGGCGGCGCTCGCGCCAACCTGATCCAGACCACCTTCAAGGAAGAGACCGAGACCGATCTGTTCGGCGAGCAGGCGGTGCTGTGCGGCGGTGCCTCGGCACTGGTGCAGGCCGGTTTCGAAACCCTGGTCGAAGCCGGTTACCAGCCGGAGATCGCCTATTACGAAGTGCTGCACGAACTGAAGCTGATCGTGGACCTGTTCTACGAAGGCGGCATCTCGCGCATGCTGGAGTTCATCTCCGAGACCGCGCAGTACGGCGACTACGTCAGCGGCCCGCGGGTGATCGACGCCGGCACCAAGGCGCGCATGAAGGAAGTGCTGAAGGACATCCAGGACGGCACCTTCACCAAGAACTGGGTGGCCGAGTACGAAGCGGGCCTGCCGAACTACAACAGGTTCAAGCAGGCCGACCTGGAGCACCCGATCGAAAAGGTAGGCAAGGAACTGCGCGCCAAGATGGTCTGGTTGCAAGGACAGGCCGCGTAACCGCGCGGCCCTCCCCTACCCGCTTTGCAAGGTTCCCCCATGAACTCTTCGACACATCGCAGCGCGCCGCCCAACGGCGCGCGCTGGCTGACCCAGGCGCTGGAGGCCGAAGGCGTCCGCACGCTGTTCGGCTATCCCGGTGGCACCATCATGCCGTTCTACGACGCGCTGGTGGATTCGTCGCTGAAGCACATCCTGGTACGCCATGAGCAGGGCGCGGCGCTGGCCGCCAACGGTTTTGCCCGCGCCAGCAACCAGGTGGGTGTCTGCGTGGCCACCTCCGGCCCGGGCGCCTCCAACCTGGTCACCGGCATTGCCGATGCGATGCTGGATTCGGTACCGATGGTCTGCATCACCGGTCAGGTCGGCACGCCGCTGCTGGGCACCGACGCCTTCCAGGAACTGGATGTGTTCGGCCTGACGATGCCGATCGTCAAGCACAGCTGGCTGGTGCGCAGCGTCGATGACCTGCCGCGCGTGGTCGCCAATGCATTCCGCATCGCTCGCGAAGGCCGGCCCGGCCCGGTGCTGATCGACCTGCCCAAGGACGTGCAGCTGGCCGATGCCAGTCATCTGCCAGCGCACGTGCCGAGCAGCATCGAGCCGCCGCCTGCGCCGGCCGAAGCGGCCATCGCCGAGGCCATCGCCGCACTGGCAGCCGCCGAAAAGCCGGTGGTCTACGCCGGTGGTGGCATCGCGCTGGGCGACGCGGTGCAGGACCTGCGCGACTTCGTCGAGGCCAGTGCCATCCCCACGGTGATGACCCTGCGTGGGCTGGGCGCGTTGCCGGCCAACCACCCGCAGTCGCTGGGCATGCTGGGCATGCACGGTACCCGCGCGGCCAACATGGCGGTGCAGGAAAGCGACCTGCTGCTGGTGCTGGGTGCGCGCTTCGATGACCGTGCCACCGGCAAGCTGGCCGAGTTCGCACCGTTCGCCCGCGTCGTCCACATCGACGCCGACGCCTACGAGATCTCCAAGCTGCGCAGCGCCGACGTCGCCGTGCCCGGCAACGTCGGCCATGCCATCCGCGCCCTGCGTGCGGCCTTCCCCTCCCCCAAGGCCCACCAGGACGCATGGCGCAAGCGCTGTGCACAGCATCGCGATCGCTTCGCCGCACGCTACGACGCGCCGGGCCAGCACATCTACGCACCGGCCCTGCTGAAGCGCCTGAGTGAGCTGGCACCGGCCGATGCGGTGATCGCCTGCGATGTCGGCCAGCACCAGATGTGGGTCGCCCAGCACTGCCGTTTCAACCACCCGCGCAATCATCTGACCAGTGGCGCGCTGGGCACCATGGGCTTCGGCCTGCCGGCCGCGATGGGTGCGCAGTTCGCATGCCCCGAGCGCACCGTGGTGCTGGTCTCCGGCGACGGCAGCTTCATGATGAACGTGCAGGAGCTGGCCACCATCGCGCGTTGCCGCCTGCCGGTGAAGATCGTGCTGCTGGACAACAGTTCGCTGGGCATGGTGCGGCAGTGGCAGGAGCTGTTCTTCGCCGAGCGTTACAGCGAGATCGACCTGTCCGACAACCCGGACTTCGTGGCACTGGCACAGGTGTTCGGCATCGCCGCCACCCGCATCGACAACCGCGACGACGTGGAAGGCGGCCTGGCCGCACTGCTGGCCGAACCAGGCCCGGCGCTGCTGCACGTGGCCATCGATGCACGCGCCAACGTGTGGCCGCTGGTGCCGCCGAACACCGCCAACAGCACGATGCTGGAAAGCAACCCCGCCCATGCCCGCCAGGAGACCCCCAATGCAATACCGGCTTGACCTGGTGCTGCACCCGGCCGAAGGCGCGCTGCTGCGCGTGATCGGCATGGCCGAACGCCGTGGCTTCGCGCCGCGTGCGATCAGTGGTGCGCCGGTGGCCGCCGACGATGGCCGCTGGCACCTGCAGCTGGTGGTGGATGGCCAGCGTCCGGCGGAAACGCTGTGCCGGCAGATCGAGAAGATCTACGACTGCGTGTCCGTGCAGGTCACCGCCGTGGAAGGAGCATCCGTATGAACACCCGTACCGTAGCGACCACGGTGCCGGTACGGAGGCGTCTTCTTCGCCGCCCGTGCCCGCATGCGGCGGTCTTCTGCACTGCGCTGGTGGCCCATGCCGGCCGCTGACACCAGCCAGGAAAGCGATGTCGGCGACGTAAGCGTCGCCGACGTACTGGCGGCGCAGGCTCGTCTGCGCCGCTTCCTGCCGCCCACCCCGCTGCACCATGCCGAACGCTTCGGTACCTGGCTGAAGCTGGAGAACCTGCAGCGCACCGGTTCCTACAAGGTACGCGGCGCATTGAATGCGCTGCTGGCCGGGCGCGAGCGCGGCGATGCCCGGCCAGTGATCTGCGCCTCGGCCGGCAACCATGCCCAGGGCGTGGCGTGGGCGGCCTACCGCCTGGACGTGCCGGCCATCACCGTGATGCCGCATGGCGCACCGGCCACCAAGATCGCCGGCGTCGCCCACTGGGGCGCGACCGTGCGCCAGCACGGCACCAGCTATGACGAGGCCTACGCCTTCGCGGTCGAACTGGCACAACGCCACGGCTACCGCTTCCTGTCCGCGTTCGACGATGCCGACGTGATCGCCGGCCAGGGCACGGTCGGCATCGAGCTGGCCGCACACGCGCCGGACGTGGTGATCGTGCCGATCGGCGGCGGCGGGCTGGCCTCCGGCGTTGCGTTGGCACTGAAATCGCAGGGCGTCCGCGTCGTTGGCGCGCAGGTGGAAGGCGTCGATTCGATGGCCCGCGCGATCCGCGGTGACGTGCGCGAGATCGCCCCCGTTGCTTCGCTGGCCGACGGCGTGCGGGTGAAGATTCCCGGCTTCCTGACCCGCCGCCTGTGCACCTCGCTGCTGGACGACGTGGTGATCGTGCGCGAAGCCGAACTGCGCGAAACCCTGGTCCGGCTGGCACTGGAAGAGCACATCATCGCCGAGGGTGCCGGTGCGCTGGCGCTGGCCGCCGGCCGCCGCGTCGCTGGCCGCCGCAAGTGCGCGGTGGTCTCCGGCGGCAACATCGATGCCGGCGTCCTCGCCGGCCTGCTCACCGACATCCGCCCGCGCCCGCCACGCAAACCACGGCGACGACGCAGCGAAACACCGCGCTCGCCCGCCAAGGCCAGCGCCATCGCTTCCCCCACCTCTTCCCCTTCCCCCCTGCAAGCCGTCGCACCCGCTGTCGAGGAGATTTCCCTGTGACCACCATCGAACGAATTACCACCCCGCGCATCCGCATCTTCGACACCACCCTGCGTGACGGCGAGCAGTCCCCCGGCTGCAGCATGAGCCCGCCGCAGAAGCTGGTGATGGCGCGTGCGCTGGACGAACTGGGCGTGGACATCATCGAGACCGGCTTCCCGGCCAGCTCGCAGTCCGACCGTGAGGCGATGGCACTGATCGGCCGCGAACTGCGCCGCCCGAGCCTGACCCTGGCGGTGCTGTCGCGCTGCCTGCAGGCCGACATCGAAACCTCCGCACGTGCGCTGGAGGCCGCTGCCAACCCGCGCCTGCACGTGTTCCTGTCGACCAGCCCGCTGCACCGCGAGCACAAGCTGCGGATGACCCGCGAGCAGGTACTGGAGTCGGTACGCAAGCACGTATCGCTGGCCCGGTCCTATATCGACGATGTCGAATTCTCGGCCGAGGATGCCACCCGCACCGAGCTGGACTACCTGATCGAAGTCGCGCGCGTGGCCATCGCTGCCGGCGCCACCACCATCAACCTGCCCGACACCGTCGGCTTCACCACGCCGGAAGAGATCCGCGCGATGTTCCAGCAGGTCATCGCCGGCGTCGCCGACGTGCCGAATGCCGCCAATGTGATCTTCAGCGCACACTGCCACAACGACCTGGGCCTGGCCGTGGCCAACTCGCTGGCCGCCATCGAAGGCGGTGCACGCCAGGTCGAGTGCACCATCAACGGCATCGGCGAGCGCGCCGGCAACTGTTCGCTGGAAGAGATCGCGATGGTGCTGAAGGTGCGCCAGGCCTTCTACGAGCAGGACAGCTCGATCAACACCCCGCGCATCGTCGGCACCTCGCAGCTGCTGCAGCGCCTGGTCGGCATGCCGGTACAGCGCAACAAGGCCATCGTCGGTGCCAATGCCTTCGCCCACGAATCGGGCATCCACCAGCACGGCATGCTGCGTCATCGCGGCACCTACGAAATCATGCGTCCGGAAGACGTGGGCTGGGAGGATTCGCAGATGGTGCTGGGCCGCCACAGTGGCCGCGCCGCCGTCGAAGCGCGCCTGCGTGCGCTGGGCTTCTGGCTGGACGAAGACGAACTGAAGCTGGTGTTCGAGCAGTTCAAGGGCCTGTGCGAACAGCAGCGCGTGGTCACCGATGCCGACCTGCAGACGCTGATGCAGGGCGGCTCCAACGCGCAGGGCTATCGCCTGGCGTCGATGACCATCAGCGACGTCGGCAGCCGCGCCAATGCGCTGGTGGAACTGTCCGACCCGGACGGCAACCGCGTGGCCGAGACCGCGCAGGGCGATGGCCCGGTCGATGCGCTGTTCGGCGCGCTGTCGGCCGCTACCGGCGTGCAGCTGATGCTGGACAGCTACCACGTGCACAGCGTCGGCATCGGCGCCGATGCGCGCGGCGAAGCCAATCTGAGCGTGCGCCACGAGGGCGTGGAGTACGACGGCACCGGCACCAGCAAGGACATCATCGAAGCCTCCGCGCTGGCCTGGCTGGATGTGGCCAACCGCCTGCTGCGCCAGCGCCAGGCTGCCGCCCACAGCAACACCGACGTTGCCACCCCCGCCACCGCCTGAGGACCCCGCCATGAGCGCCTTCGACACCCCCACCCCGACCAGCGCCGCTGGCCAGCAGTGGAACGCCCAGGATTATGCGATCGACGCCGGCTTCGTGCCGCTGCTCGGCGGCGCGGTATCGCGCCTGCTCGACCCGCGCGCCGGTGAACGCATCCTCGACCTGGGCTGTGGCGATGGCGTGCTCAGCACTGAGCTGGCGCTCAGCGGCGCGCACATCCACGGTGTGGATGCCTCACCGGAACTGGTGATCGCCGCGCGTGCGCGCGGCGTCGATGCGCAGGTGATGGATGGCCACGCGCTGTCGTTCGACAGTGAGTTCGATGCGGTATTCAGCAACGCAGCGCTGCATTGGATGAGCAACCCCGACCGGGTGATGGAAGGTGTGCGCCGCGCACTGCGCCCGGGCGGCCGCTTCGTTGCCGAGTTCGGCGGCCATGGCAACGTGGCCACGATCATCGCGGCGGTGCAGGCTGCACGCGCGGCCCATGGCCACGGCGCCAGCGCATTCCAGTGGTACTTCCCCACTGCCGATGCCTACGCCGACCGCCTGCGCCAGCATGGCTTCCAGGTGCAGCTGATCGAGTGCACGCCGCGCCCGACTGCACTGCCGACCGGCGTGGCCGGCTGGCTGCGTGTGTTCGCCGCACCGCTGCTGGACGACCTGCCGGCCGAGGCACGCGCCACCGTGCGCGAGGCCGCCACCGCACTGCTGGCCGAGCTGCCGCGCAACGCCAGCGGCCAGCCGCTGGCCGACTACGTGCGGCTGCGGGTGCTTGCCCGTCGCCGCTGACTTGACCTTTTCGCTATCTTTCCTGATGTCCGCACCTTCGTACTTCTGCCAGGCACACGCATGACTTCCGCACCCCGCACCCTGTACGACAAACTGTGGGACGCCCACGTGGTTGTCCCTGAATCCGACAGCGCGCCCGCCGTGCTGTACATCGACCTGCACCTGATCCACGAGGTGACCTCGCCGCAGGCGTTCACCGAGCTGCGCGAACGCGGCCTGTCACCGCGCAGGCCGGATCGCACCAAGGCGACGATGGACCACTCCACGCCGACCCTGCCGGCTGCCGCCGATGGCACGCTGCCCTACGCCAGCGCGGCGTCCGAGGCACAGGTCGCCACGCTGGCACGCAACTGCGCAGAGCACGGCATCGAGCTGTTCGACATGGCTTCGGACAACCGCGGCATCGTCCACGTGATCGCGCCCGAGCAGGGCTTCACCCAGCCCGGCATGACCATCGTCTGCGGCGACAGCCACACCTCCACCCATGGTGCGTTCGGTTCGCTGGCCTTCGGCATCGGCACCAGCGAGGTCGGCCACGTGCTGGCCACGCAGTGCCTGCTGCAGCGCAAGGCGAAGACCTTCGCGATCACCGTCGACGGCCCGCTGGCGCCGGGCGTCGGCGCCAAGGACGTGGTCCTGCACATCATCGGCGTGATCGGCGTCAACGGCGGCACCGGCCACGTGATCGAATTCCGTGGCAGCACCATCGAAGCGATGGACATGGAACAGCGCATGACCCTGTGCAACATGTCGATCGAGGCCGGTGCACGTGCCGGCATGGTGGCGCCGGACCAGGTCACCTTCGACTTCGTCGCCGCGACCCCGCGCGGCCCCAAGGGCGCCGACTTCGACGCCGCCGTGGCACGCTGGCAGCAGCTGCGCAGCGATGACGGCGCGCATTTCGACAGCGAAGTGCACATCGACGCTGCCGACATCCGCCCGACCCTGACCTGGGGCACCCATCCGGGCACCGCGATCGCAGTGGATGCGCCGATTCCGGCGGCCAACGATGCCGCCGCACAGAAAGGCCTGGACTACATGCATTTCCAGGCCGGCAAGGCGCTGGCCGGTACACCCGTGGACGTGGTGTTCGTCGGCTCATGCACCAACGGCCGGTTGAGCGACATGCGCGAGGTCGCACAGGTCCTGCGCGGTCGGCGCGTCGCCGACCGGGTGCGCATGCTGGTGGTACCGGGCTCGGAGATCGTCAAGCGCCAGGCCG
Organism: Stenotrophomonas sp. SMYL86; assembly: GCF_036320025.1. NCBI lineage: Bacteria > Pseudomonadati > Pseudomonadota > Gammaproteobacteria > Lysobacterales > Lysobacteraceae > Stenotrophomonas > Stenotrophomonas sp. SMYL86. The sequence continues at coordinate 102,478 of NZ_JAWIRU010000015.1, read as the reverse complement.
AGGCCGAAGGCATCCATGAGATCGTGCGCGCGGCCGGGGCCGAGTGGCGCGAACCGGGCTGCTCGATGTGCATCGCCATGAACGGCGATCTGGTCGCTCCCGGCCAGCTGGCCGTGAGCACCAGCAACCGCAATTTCGAAGGCCGCCAGGGCCCCGGTTCGCGCACGCTGCTGGCTTCGCCGATGAGCGCCGCCTGGGCCGCGGTGAACGGGCACGTCGCCGATACCCGCGAACTGTTCGCACAGGAGGTGGCGTGATGGCCGGTTTCCGTACCCTGACCTCGTCCAGCGTGGTGCTGGCGCAGACCAACATCGACACCGACCAGATCATCCCGGCGCGGTTCCTGTCCACCACCGAACGTGCCGGCCTCGGCCGCAACGCGTTCAATGACTGGCGCTGGCAGGCCGACGGTTCCCCGGTGGCCGACTTCGCCTTCAACCAGCCACACAACGCCGGCCGCAGCATCCTGCTGGCGGGCCGCAACTTCGGCTGCGGTTCCTCGCGCGAGCATGCACCATGGGCGCTGACCGACCTCGGCCTGCGTGCCATCGTCAGCAGCGAGATCGCCGACATCTTCCGCGGCAACTCGCTGAAGAACGGCCTGCTGCCGATCGTGCTGGACGAGGCCGATGTGCAGGCGCTGATGCAGCGCCCGGACGACGAGCTGACCATCGACGTGGCCGCGCGCGAACTGCGCACGCCCGATGGTCGCGTCTATTCCTTCCCGCTGGATGGCTTCTCGCAGACCTGCCTGCTGGAAGGTGTCGACCAGTTGGGGTATCTGTTGGGCCGTGTCCCTGAAATCGAACGCTACGAGAGTGAGCATGCACGCTGAAATTGTTGTCCTGCCCGGTGATGGCATTGGCCCGGAAGTGGCCGCCGCGGCAGTCGCCGTCCTGAAGGCCGTCGCCGAACGCTTCAACCACACCTTCACCTTCAGCGAGCACGACATCGGTGGCGTCGCCATCGATCGCCATGGCGAGCCATTGCCCGCCTCTACGTTGACCGCCTGCCAGGCCGCCAACGCCGTACTGCTGGGTGCAGTCGGCGGCCCGAAGTGGTCCGACCCGAATGCCAAGGTGCGCCCGGAGCAGGGTCTGCTGGCGATCCGCAAGGCGCTGGGCCTGTACGCCAACCTGCGCCCGGTGCGCACCCATGAAGCCGCGCTGCACGCCTCGCCGATCAAGGCCGAGCTGCTGCAGGGCGTGGACTTCGTGGTGGTGCGCGAGCTGACCGGTGGCATTTACTTCGGCGACAAGACCCGCGACGCCGACAGCGCCAGCGATCTGTGCCGCTACACCGTAGCCGAGATCGAGCGCGTGCTGCGTAGCGCTTTCCGCCTGGCGCAGCAGCGTCGCGGCAAGGTCACCTCGGTGGACAAGGCCAATGTGCTGGAAACCTCGCGCCTGTGGCGTGACGTGGCCGCGCGCATCGGCCGCGAGGAGTTCCCGGACGTTGCGCTGGAGCACCAGCTGGTCGATTCGATGGCGATGCACCTGCTGGCCAAGCCGCGCGAGTACGACGTGATCGTGACCGAGAACATGTTCGGCGACATCCTCACCGATGAGGCGTCGATGCTGGCCGGCTCGCTGGGCCTGCTGCCCTCGGCCTCGCTCGGCGAACCCGGTGCGGTCGGCATCTACGAGCCGATCCATGGTTCGGCCCCGGACATCGCCGGCAAGGGCATCGCCAATCCCTACGCGACGATCTTCAGCGCCGCCATGCTGCTGCGCCATTCGCTGGGCCTGGAAGCCGAGGCTGCTGCGGTGGAAGCTGCCGTCCACGCCGTGCTGGACGATGGCGTGTTCACCGCCGACCTGGCGGCGAAGGGCCAGGCCGTCAGCACCGCTGCCGCCACCGACGCGGTGCTGGCCAAACTCAACTGATCCGAAAGCGCCACGCCATGCGTGGCGCCTCTCCCTTTGGACATTGTGCGCAGCCCCCCATGGGGTGGCTCTACTGTAGATCCACGCCATGCGTGGATGCGCCATCCGTGCCAACCAAGGTTGGCACCTACCACCGCAGTAGAGCCACGCCCTGCGTGGCTGCGTTACTTGGTGGTGTACCCACCATTGACCAGAATCGTCTGCCCAGTCATCCACCAGCCATCGGTGACCAGGAAGCGGATCCACGGCACGATGTCGGCGATGTCGGTCAGGCCAGTGCGGGTGAATGCCGACAGTGCGGCCGCGGTCTTGTGATACGCCTGCGCATCGGCACTCTCGGCCGGATAGAAGAACGGCGTGTCCATCGGGCCAGGCCCGATCGCAGTCACCGAGATGCCGCGTTCGCCGAACTCCTTCGACGCCGCACGGGTGAAGTGCTCGACCGGCGCCTTGGTACCGGCATAGCTGGAATAGAACGGCGTGAATGCGCCCAGCAGTGAGGTGACCAGGGTGCAGATGCGGCCGCCGTCGTTGACGTGGCGGCCGGCCTCCTTGAGGAAGAAGAATGCGGCCTTGGCGTTGACCGCGCTCATCTCGTCATACTCCGCTTCGCTGATCTCCAGCAGCGGCTTCTTCAGCACCTTGCCGACCGTATTGATGGCGATGTCAGGGCGACCGACTGCAGCCACGGCATCGGCGAACAAGCGCTCCATCGCTGCGGCCGACGTCAGGTCGCCCTGCAGCGCCACCGCCGTGCTGCCGGCGGCCTGCACGGCGGCGACGGTGGCCTCTGCATCGGCCTGGGTGGCGGCGCTGTTGTAGTGGATGACGATGGCTTTGGCGCCCTGGCTGGCGAAGTCGCGGGCCAGCAGGCCGCCCAGGTTCTTGGCGCCACCGGCGATCAGCACGGTCTTGCCCTTGAGGGAATGGTCGGTCATGGCGTTTGTCTCAGGAGGGGGCTGCCCGGGGTGGCAACCCTGCCCTGACGACGATATCGTGCAGAAAATGCGGATAAAGCCCGCCACATTGACTTAACTTTCCAGAATAGGCGAACAATGGACCGGATCGATCGCTTCCGCATCTTCACCCGGGTGGTGGAATGCGCCAGCTTCACCCGCGCCGCCGACCAGCTCGGCCTGCCCCGCTCCACCGTTTCCGCGGCGGTGGCCGAGCTGGAGCAGCGGCTCGGCACCCGCCTGCTACAGCGCTCGACCCGGCGGGTCTCCACCACCCACGACGGCGACGTGTTCCATGCCCGCTGCCTGCGCCTGATCGCCGAAGTTGAAGACGCCGAATCGCTGTTCCGGCAAGACGATGCGCAGCCGGTGGGCCTGCTGAAGATCGATGTGCCCAGCCGGATCGGCCGCCGCATCCTCGCCCCGGCCCTGCCCGACTTCTTCGCGCGCCATCCGCAGGTTGAAGTGGACCTGGGCATGACCGACCGCGCGGTGAACCTGATCGAAGACGGCTGTGATGCGGTGCTGCGGGTCGGCCAGCTGGGTGACTCCAGCCTGGTGGCCCGCATGCTGGGACAGCTCGACTTCGTCAACGTCGCCGCGCCGGCCTACCTGCGCGAACACGGCGTACCGCAGCATCCTGCCGACCTGCAGCAGCACCGCGCGGTGAACTACGCATCGCCGACCACGGCGCGGGTGGAACCGTGGGAATGGCAGGACGGTGGCCAGCTGCGCACGCTGCCGATGCCTGGCTGGGTACGGGTAAACAGCGCCGAGGCCTCGATCGCGTGCTGCGTGGCGGGGCTCGGCCTGCTGCAGATTCCGCGCTACGACGTGCAGGTCGAACTGCAATCCGGTGCGCTGGTGGAAGTGATGCCACAGCACGTGGCGCAACCGCTGCCGGTGACCCTGTTGCAACCGCATCGGCAGCACCGCGCGCAACGCGTGCAGGTGTTCATCGAATGGCTGCTGCCGGTGCTGCGGAGCGGCCTGCAGCTGCAGTAAATCCACGCCATGCGTAGATGCACGCCACGCAGATCAGTAGATCCACGCCATGCGTGGATGACTGAGCCTGGTCCTCCGCAGCCACCCATGGGGTGGCTCTACTGCAGAAACTACCAACCTTGGTGGAAGTGATGCCACAGCACGTGGCGCAACCGCTGCCGGTGACCCTGTTGCAACCGCATCGGCAGCACCGCGCGCAACGCGTGCGGGTGTTCATCGAATGGCTGCTGCCGGTGCTGCGGAACGGCCTGCAGCTGCAGTAAATCCCCGCCATGCGTGGATGCGTGCATCAGTGCCAACCAAGGTTGGCACCTACCAGGGCGAAGACCCGCTGCGGTAAATCCATGCCATGCGTGGATGCGTGCATCAGTGCCAACCAAGGTTGGCACCTACCAGGGCCAAGACCCGCTGCGGTAAATCCACGCCATGCGTGGATGCGTGCATCAGTGCCAACCAAGGTTGGCACCTACCAGGGCCAAGACCCGCTGCGGTAAATCCCCGCCATGCGTGGATGCGTGCAACAGTGCCAACCAAGGTTGGCACCTACCAGGGCAGTGGCCGCCGAACCCGGGGCGTTACGCCCCGGATTCGTCCGGCTTGACCCGGAACCACGCGGCGTACAGCGCCGGCAGGAACACCAGGGTCAGCACCGTGCCCACGATCAGGCCACCCATGATCGAAATCGCCATCGAGCCATAGAACGCACTGCGTGACAGCGGAATCATCGCCAGCACGGCCGCCAGCGCGGTCAGCACGATCGGGCGGAAACGGCGCACAGTCGCATCGATGATCGAATGCCAGCGGTCATGCCCGGCATCGATGTCCTGCTGGATCTGGTCGATCAGGATCACCGAATTGCGCATGATCATGCCCGCCAGCGCGATCGTGCCCAGCAGCGCCACGAAGCCGAATGGCGCGCGGAACAGCAGCAGGAACAGGGTCGCACCGATGATGCCCAGCGGCGCGGTCACCAGCACCATCGCCGCACGCGAGAAACTGCGCAGCTGCAGCATCAGCAGCGTGGCCACCACCACCAGGAACAGCGGCATGCCGGCCTTGATCGAGTTCTGGCCACGTGCCGAATCCTCCACGGTACCGCCGGTTTCCAGCAGGTAGCCATTCGGCAGCTCGGCACGGATGCCATCCAGCGTCGGCAGGATCTGATGCACCACGTCAAGTGGCTGCATGCCATCACTGATGTCGGCGCGCACGGTCACCGTCGGCAGACGGTTACGGTGCCAGATGATGCCATCCTCGAAGCCGTACTCCATCGTCGCCACCTGCGACAGCGTGATGCTGCCGCCGTTGGCGGTCGGCATCGACAGGCTGGACAGCAGCTCCAGCTGATTGCGTTCATCGGCCGGCCCGCGCAGCAGCATCTCGATCTGGCGGTTGCCTTCGCGATACACGCTCACCGACTGCCCGGCCAGCGAGCTGGACAGGAACTGGCTGACCTGGGCACTGCTCACACCCAGCGCGCGCGCACGCTCCTGGTCGATCACCAACCGCACCACCTTGCTCGGCTCGCTCCAGTCCAGGTTGACGTTCATCACGTGCGGGTTCTCACGCACCTTGGCCTCGACCTGTCGTGCGATCGCCTGCACCTTCTCGATGTGCTCGCCGGAGATGCGCATCTGCACCGGGTAACCGACCGGCGGACCATTCTCCAGGCGGGTGACGCGCATCTGCACGTCCGGGAACTTCGGGATCACCTCATGCAGCAGCCAGTCACGGGTGCTTTCGCGCGACTTGATGTCCTTGGCCAGCACCACGAACTGGGCGAAGTTGGTGGCCGGCAGCTGCTGGTCCAGCGGCAGGTAGAAGCGCGGCGAACCGGTGCCCACGTAGGACACGTAGTTGGCGATGCCATCGCGGTTGGACAGCAGCTTCTCCAGCTTCTCGGCCTGGGCCTGGGTCGAGCGCAACGACGCACCCTCGGCCAGCTCGATGTCCACCATCAGTTCCGGCCGGGTCGAATCCGGGAAGAACTGCTGCGGCACGAAGCGGAACATCATCAGCGAGAACACGAACAGGGCGATGGTCGCGGCGATCACCCACCAGCGGTGGCGCAGGCAGCCATCGAGGAAGCGACGGAAGCTGCGATAGAACGGGCGCTGGTACGGATCATGGTCGTGCCCGTGCTGCGGCGGCGCGATCAGGTTGGCCAGCGCCGGATAGCGGTCGGCCCACTGCTGGCGCTTGGCCAGCCAGCGCGCGGACAGGCTGCCCGGCTTCGGCGGCTGCGGATTGAACAGGTCCGGCAGCATCTTGTCGCCCAGGTACGGGATGAACAGCACCGCGGCAATCCACGACACCACCAGTGCGATAGTCACCACCTGGAACAGCGAGCGGGTGTACTCACCCGTGCTCGATGCCGCCGTGGCGATCGGCAGGAAGCCGGCCGCCGTGATCAGCGTACCGGTCAGCATCGGGAACGCGGTCGACTCCCAGGCGAAACTGGCCGCACGCAGGCGGTCGTAGCCCTGCTCCATCTTGGTGGCCATCATCTCCACCGCGATGATCGCATCGTCCACCAGCAGGCCCAGCGCCAGCACCAGCGCGCCCAGCGAGATCTTGTGCAGGCCGATGTCGAAGTAGTGCATGACGAAGAAGGTCATCGCCAGCACCAGCGGGATGGTCACACCTACCACCAGGCCGGTGCGCAGGCCCAGCGAGAAGAAGCTGACCAGCAGCACGATCACCACCGCTTCGGTCAGCACCTGCACGAACTCGCCGACCGACTCCTCCACCGATTGCGGCTGGTCGGACACCTTGCGCAGCTGCATGCCGGCCGGCAGGGTCTTCTGCAGGCGTTCGAACTCGGCATCAAGGTTGGCGCCAAGCTTGAGAATGTCACCGCCGTCCTTCATTGCCACGGCCAGGCCGATCGCCTCCTCGCCCATGAAGCGCATCTTCGGCGACGCCGGGTCGGCGAAGCCGCGCTTGACCTCGGCGATGTCGCCCAGGTGCACGGTGCGGTCGCCAGCGCGGATCGGGAACTGGCGGATGGCGTCGATGTCATTGAACTGGCCGGTCACGCGCAGCTGCACGCGATCGGTGGCGGTCTCAAAGAAGCTGGTACCGGTGACCGCGTTCTGGTCGGCCAGTGCCTGCTGCACCTGCTGCATCGACACGCCCAGCGTGGCCAGGCGGGTGTTGGACAGCTCGATCCACACCTTCTCGTCCTGCAGGCCGACCAGGTCGATCTTGCCGACGTCGGGCACGCGCTGCAGCTCCAGCTGGATGCGGTCGGCGTAATCACGCATCACCGCGTAGTCGAAGCCCTTGCCGGTCAGCGCATAGATGTTGCCGTAGGTGTCGCCGAACTCATCGTTGAAGAACGGGCCGACGATCTCGCGCGGCAGCGTCGGCCGGATGTCGCCCACGCGCTTGCGCACCTGGTACCACAGATCCGGAATCTGCTTGGAGCGCAGGCTGTCGCGCGCCATGAAGATGACCTGCGATTCACCCGGGCGCGAATACGAGCGGATGAACTCGTACTCGCCGGTGTTCATCAGCGCCTTCTCGATCGGCTCGGTCACCTGCCGCGAGACCTGCTCGGCGGTAGCACCCGGCCACAGCGTACGCACCACCATCGCCTTGAAGGTGAACGGTGGATCCTCGGACTGGCCCAGATGCTTGTACGACCACGCGCCGATCAAGGCGAAGGCGAGCATCGCGAACAGCACCAGTGGACGATTGGCCAGCGCCCACTCGGAAAGATTGAAGCGGCGCACCGGCTTACTCCTTGGCCTTGGCGGCAGCGGCCGGCGCGGCCGGCTTCAGCACCGGGCGGTTCTGCCGGTCCACGGCAATCACCGGCTGGCCGGCACGCAGCAGATGGCCACCCGCGGCGACCACCCAGTCACCCGCGCCCACACCGGACAGCACCGGCACCGTTTCGCTGCCGTAAGCCCCGGTGGTGATCGCTGCGGACTTCAGCGTGCTGTTGGCCGGGTCGACCAGCCACACGCTGGCGGTACCGTTGGCACCGCGCTGCAGCGCGCCCAGCGGCAGCTGCAGGGTGCCGTGGCGGCCGGCGCTGCTGTAGACGCGTGCGCTCTGGCCCAGTTCGACATCGGCCAGCGCATCGGCGGCCAGGCTGACCCGGGTCGCGTAGGTACGTGCCTGCGGATCGGCGGCGGCGGCGATCTCGCGGATCGTGCCCGGCAGGCGCTGGCCAGGACGGTTCCACAGCTCCACCTCGACCGGCTGGCCCACCGCATAGTCACGGATGGTGGCCTCGGGCAGGTCGATCAGCACTTCGCGCCCGCCATCGGCGGCCAGGTTGAAGATGGTCTGGCCGGCCGACACCACCTGCCCGGCCTCGGCCTCGCGGCTGGCGATCACGCCGTCGGCCGGTGCGCGCAGCTGGGCGTAATCGGCCTGGTTGCGCAGCACATCGAGGTTGGCGCGGGCGGCGTTGGCCTGGCCCTGCGCGGCCTTGAAGGCGGCGGACTGCTGGTCCAGCTGCGAGCGGCTGACCAGTTGCTGGTCGGCCAGCACCTGGTAGCGCTTGAGGTCATCGCGGGCACGTACCAGATCGGCTTCGGCCGCAGCCAGCTGCGCCTGCGAGGCGCGGGCCTGCAGCGCGAAGTCGGCCACGTCCAGCTCGGCCAGCACATCGCCCTTCTTGACCCGCTGCCCGGCATCGACATGGCGCTTGACCAGGTTGCCACCGACGCGGAACGAAAGCGGGCTTTCCTGCCGGGCACGCACCGTGCCCGGGAACGCCGCCGGGGCCTGCCCGGCCTGTTCGCCGGGGTGAACCACCAGCACCGGTACGGCCGCCTGTGGCGCCTGTTCCTGTCCCGAACAGGCTGCCAGCGCAGCCACCCACACCATACCGCCCATCCAGCGCACGATCTTCATCGGTCAACGTCCTGAAAACGCAGGGTTGCAACTAAGGGGGGAGCCGCGACTGCCGGCCCAATTTAATAAACCGGCCGGTATAGTATAAATATCGAACCGCTTGGTCTAGTATTGTCGCGATGAGTTCTCCCACTTCCCGCAAGCCGTCGGCCAAGCCCGCTGCCAAGGCCGCCGGACCCGGGCGTCCCAAGGACCTCGGCAAGCGCGCGGCGATCCTTGAAGCAGCCAAGGCACTGTTCATCGAACAGGGCTATACCGGCGTGAGCATGGACACCATCGCCGCTCAGGCCGGCGTCTCGAAGCTGACTGTGTACAGCCACTTCGGCGACAAGGAGACCCTGTTCTCCGAGGCCGTGCAGTCAAAATGCATTGAAATGCTGCCTGATGCGCTGTTCGTGGCCGACGCGGACGGCCCCCTGCGCGACCAGCTGATCGGCATCGGCCTGGCCTTCTTCGAGCTGATCACCTCCGACGCAGCGATCTCGATCCAGCGCATGATGATGGCGCCGGAGACCGACGAACGCCTGCGCGAGCTGTTCTGGCAGGCCGGCCCGGAACGTACCTGCGAGGCCCTGGCCGATTTCCTGCGCGCGCGCGGCGAACGCGGCGAACTGGACATCCCCGACTATTACCTGGCTGGCCAGCAGTTCCTGACCCTGGTCAAGGGCGAAGTGCACATGCATATGATGTGCGGCATGCCACTGTCACCGGTGGAGTGCGACCCTCTTGCCCATGTGACCGCCAGCATCGACTTCTTCCTGCGCGCCTACGCGCCAAGAGGGGCCGGGACGGCCGGATAACCAAAACTGAACGAACCGGAGGTCGCGATGACTTCCGGCACTGCGACCCCGGCCACCCGGCAGCTGATGCTCTGGGCGCGCCGCCGGCCTCCGGCACCGGTAAAATGGCCGGCCCACTGCGCTGGATTTGAACCTCATGACGATTGATTACGCCCACGCCCGCGAACTGATGGTGGAACAGCAGATCCGTCCCTGGGACGTGCTGGACATCAAGGTGCTCGACGTCCTGGCCCGCCTGCCGCGCGAGGCCTTTGTCGCCGATGCACACCGGGCACTGGCCTATGCCGATGTTGAACTCCCGATCGGCCATGGCCAGAAGATGATGAAGCCGGTCATCGAGGGCCGTACCCTGCAGGCACTGGATCTGCAGCCGGGTGACGAAGTGCTGGAAATCGGCACCGGCAGCGGCTTCCTGGCAGCCTGCATCGGCGCGCTGGCGCGCGACGTGCTGAGCCTGGAGATCGACCCGGAACTGGCCGCCGCCGCGCGTGCCCGCCTGGACGCTTCCGGCCTGGGCACCAACGTCCGCGTGGAAGTGGCCGACGCCCTGTCCTGGCAGACCGAACGCCGCTTTGACGTGATCTGTGTCACTGGTGCGGTCGACGTGGTGCCGTCACAGTTCGCCTCGTGGCTGCGTCCGGGTGGTCGCCTGTTCGTCATCCATGGCCGTTCGCCGGCGATGGAGGCCCTGCTGGTCAAGGCCGACGGCAGCACCGAGTCCCTGTTCGAGACCGATATTGATTACCTGCGTGGTGCCGCCCCGGCCCCCCAGTTCCACCTCTGAGTCCAAGGAAGCCGCAATGATCCGCCGATCCCTCGCTGTTGCGCTGGCCACTGCCCTGCTGCCGTTGTCCGCCCATGCCGCCGACCTGCTGCAGGTCTACGAAATGGCGCGCAATGGCGATCCGCAGCTGTCCGCCGCCGAATCCACCCGGCTGTACGACAAGGAAGGCGCCGTGCAGGCCCGCGCTGCCCTGCTGCCGCAGATCAACGGCCAGGCCACGCTGAACCGCTCGCGCAGCGAGGCGGACCATGACGCCAACTCCGGCACCGTGACCAGCAAGCGCCGCAACTACACGATCGAAGGGAGCCAGACGCTGTTCAACTGGACCCAGATCAACAACCTGCGTTCGCAGCGCGAGCTGAGCAAGGCGGCGGACTTCACCCTCGATTCGGCCAACGACAGCCTGATCGTGCGCACCTCGGCGGCCTACTTCAACGTGCTGGTGGCAATCGAATCGCTGAACGCTGCACAGACCAATGAAGCGGCCGCGAAGAAGCAGTTCGACTTCGCCGACAAGCGCCTGGAAGTGGGCCTGGCGCCGATCACCGACGTGCACGAAGCACGCGCCCAGTACGACCAGGCGCGTGCCAACACCATCGTTGCGCAGAACACCCTGGCCGATAACTACCAGGCCCTGACCGAACTGACCGGCCAGCCGGTGGTCAACCTGCGCGGCCTGCCGGCGGACTTCCGCCCGGAAGTGCCGGCCAACCGTGGCAACATCGATGAGCTGGTGCACCAGGCCACCAACCAGAATCCGGCGCTGAAGGCCCAGGAACTGAAGGTCAGCGCCGCCGAGGCTGGCGTGCAGGCCGCTCGTGGCGGCCATTACCCGACCCTGTCGCTGGGCGGAAGCTGGGGCAAGAGCGCAACCTGGGGTGACAGCACCGGTGCCGGCTCGTTGTCGCCGGATGCACGCACCAACAGCATCGGGCTGACCCTGAGCGTGCCGATCTTCGCCGGTGGCGCCACCCAGTCCGGCGTGCGCCAGGCACTGGCCCAGCGCGACATCGCCCAGGACGGCTACGAGCAGCAGAAGCGTGCCCTGGACCGCAACACCCGCAATGCCTACCAGACCTTGGTGCAGGGCATCAGCGAAGTGGAAGCCCGCCGCCTGGCGGTGGTCTCGGCGCAGAGCGCGTACGACGCGTCGCAGGTCGGCCTGGAAGTCGGTACCCGTACCGTGCTGGACGTGATCCAGAACCAGCGCATCCTGTTCTCGGCGCAGCTGGATTATGCACAGGCCCGCTACACCTTCCTGCAGAACCGCTTGCTGCTGAGCCAGTCGCTGGGTGCGCTGGACGTGGCCGAGCTGCAGGACGTGAACCGCCTGCTGACCCAGGACGCGGGCAACCCGTCGACGACCACGCACTGAGTCGTCGCCCTGCCGGCAACGAAGAAGCCACCCGGGAGGGTGGCTTTTTTGTGGGCAGCGCGTACGGCCCCACCCAGGCATGGCGCAGATCCGCCGGCCGTCAGCCCGGCCACGCGCCTGCCCGCTCCACTGCGGCCAGCACGCACAGCGCCGCGGCCAGGGGCGCAAGCACCATCGCAGCCCCCGGCATAGGCGCGCGCACACGCAGTGCTGCCAGGCACAAAGCCGCCATCACCAGCAGGGTGGCCGGGCCCGGCAGCACCGGCAATGCATCGACGGGTGTTCCCAACGCCAGCAGCGCCGCCAGCACCACGGTGACCGGTATCAGCCGCGTCCGGAACCCGGGCGCTTCATCCGCGGCCACAGGCCAGAGCTGCGCTGCCAGATGTGTGGCCAACGACAACAGCACCAGCAGCAGTGCTGCCAACCCGGCCATGCCCGCCAGCGGCAGCAACGGCAGCAGCCACTGCAACTGCGGATGGCCCTGCAATGCCACCGACAACGGCCGCGTACTGGCCAATGCCGGGAACTCGACCAGGCCGGCCTGCAACGCCGCCAGCACGATCAGCAGTAGCATTGCCAGCAGCAGCGCGGCCGCCAGCAGCCCTGGTGACTGCGCACGCACCTGCGGGCCACGCCCAGGAAACCCCAATGCCAGACCCACACTGGCAAACACCGCCAGCAAGGGCACGCTTGCCGCCAGCACCCCGCCGGGTCCAAACCGATAGGGCGCGGTGGCGTCCGGCAGCCACGGGATCCAGTTCGCGTAGTGCACGTGGCGGACCGCCAGCGCCAGCAGCAACAGCCCAACACCGATCTTCGCCGTCAACAGCACGCAGACCATCAGCGCGATGCGACGCGGAGGCAGCAACACGAACGCACCCAGCACCAGCAGGCTGGTGACAGCCATCACCGGATCCGGCAATGCGCTGCCGGTTTCAATACCGCGACTGGCAAACACCGCACGCGCGTGGCCCGCCATGGACTGCGCCACGCCGGCGCTGGTCACCACCAGCTCCAGCAGCAGCACAGCACCCAGCAGGCGCGCGACTGCCGGGCCCCAGGCGGCCCGCAGCGGGCCGTACAGGCCATCGGCTTCCGGCTGCTGCTGGTTCAGCACGTGCAGGCAATACAGCATCGGCGCTGTGCCCAGTGCGGCCAGCAGCAGACTCAGTACGATGGCCGGGCCGGCCTGGGCGGCGGTGTACTGGCCGATCAGGGCGATCACGCTGCCCCCCAGCAACAGGGTCAACGCCACCAACGCGAAGTGATCCATTCCCAGCAGCGCGTGCCGGCCACGGCGGTTGTCGCTGTCCATCGCAAGCCCTCTTGATTCCGCCCATGCGCGGTCGACAGCAGGCTGGCAGCCTGCGCCAAAGGGCGGTATCAGAATCCGTACCGTGCGCATCGCGATGTGACCACAAACACGTTCGCAGCCACGCATCCGGTCCTGCTGCGACAGGAATCCGGTTGCTAAGCAGAATTGATGCAGTCGATCACGTCAGTCGGTCCACGTAGTGTCCGCCCTGGCGGTGTTGCTGCCCGGCTCAGCTGCGCGGCGGCGGCAGATGTGGTGCGACCAGCGCCAACGTGCGCTGCAGGGCACCGCGGCCATTGCTGACCAGCGTGCATCCAGCACGGGCCATGTCCTCGCGCGCCGCTGCGTCGCCCAGCAGGTGCTGCAGCAGGTCACCTACCGCCTGCACGTCCTCGCCGATCAGCAAGGCACCGGCCTCACGCATGCGCCGTGAGATCTCGGCGAAGTTGTGCAGGTGCGGACCGGTCACAGCGGCAGTGCCCATCGCCGCCGGTTCCAGCAGATTGTGGCCACCAATCGGCTGCAGGCTGCCGCCGACGAAAGCGACCTGCGCGCAGGCATAGAACGGCATCAGCTCACCCAGGGTGTCGATGACGAATACATCCGTGCCGGCCTCCGGCCATTGCTTCGCGCGACGGGTCGTCACGTTCCAGCCCTGCTCGCGCGCCAGCGCCTCCACCTTCGGGAAGCGCTCGGGGTGCCGCGGCGCCCACAGCAACAACAGGTCGGGGTGCTGCTGGCGCAGGCGCCGATGCAGGTCGATCACCGCCTGCTCCTCACCATCGTGGGTACTGGCCGCGATCCACACCGGGCGCCCGGCGGGCACGCAGGCGTGGAACTGCTCGACGAAGCCCTGCACATCCGGCGTGGCGATATCGAACTTGAGGTTGCCCAGCGCCTGCACCTGTTCACGCGCAGCACCCAGCTGCACGAAGCGCTCGGCGTCGTCCTGCGACTGCGCGGCCACGCAGGTGACCGTGCGCAGCGCACGGCGGATCAGCGCCGCCAGCACCCGGTAACCGCGCAACGAACGCGCGGACAGGCGGGCGTTGAGGATGTAGACCGGGATGCGACGGTCGCGGCAGCCGAACAGCATGTTCGGCCACAGCTCGGTTTCCAGGATCAGTGCCAGGCTGGGCTGGAAATGGCCGAGGAAGCGGTTGACACTGCCCGGTACGTCGTACGGCAGATAGACGTGATCCAGCGCGTCTCCCCACAGCGCGCGCACGCGCTCCGAACCGGTCGGGGTGATGGTGGTGATGACCCAGCGGATGTCCGGACGCTGCTGGCGCAGGGCATTCACCAGCGGCGCGGCGGCATTGACCTCGCCCACCGAGACCGCGTGCAGCCAGACCCGCGGCTGGCCGGTCGGCTGCGGATACGAGGCATAACGCTCGTCCCAGCGCCGGAAGTATTCACGGACCCGGAAACCGCGCCAGACCAGGTGGTACACGGTGATCGGCAGCAGGATGTAGAGCACGGCCGAGTACAGGCCGCGCAGGATCCATTCGACAGGGTCTTTACGCATGCGGCAAGGATACGGGAGCCCCCCGGGAAAGACACGCAGCCGGGTTGGTAGAATGGCGCCATGTCAGATGCCACCACCGCCGTCCGCCCGTCACTGCGCGATCCCCGCAACTGGCCGATGTTCGCCGCCATGCTCGGCGCCTTCGCCATCGCCCGCCTGCCGTGGATGCTGCAGCGTGCGCTCGGCCGGGGCGTCGGCTGGATCAGCTGGCGCCTGCTCGGCAGCCGCCGTCGCGCCGCCGAGGTCAACCTGCAGCTGTGCTTCCCGGAGAAGGACGAAGCCTGGCGCCAGCGCCTGGTGCGCGACAGCTTCGACGCGCTGGGCGTGGGCGTGCTCGAGTGCATCCGCGCCTGGTGGGGCAGCATCGACCGCATCCGCCCGCAGGTGAAGATCGAAGGCCTCGAGCATCTGCGGCAGATGCAGGCCGAAGGCCGCGGCGTGCTGCTGGTCTCCGGCCACTTCATGACCCTGGAGATGTGCGGCCGCCTGCTGTGCGACTACGTTGACCTGTCGGGCATGTACCGCAAGCACAAGAACCCGGTGTACGAATGGGCGGTGAAGTTTGGCCGCCTGCGTTATGCCAAGGCGATGTTCGCCAACGAGGACATCCGCGCGACCGTGCGCCACCTGAAGAAGGGCGGCTTCCTCTGGTATGCGCCGGATCAGGACATGCGTGGCAAGGACACCGTGTTCGTGCCGTTCTTCGGCCATACCGCATCCACCATTACCGCCACCCACCAGCTGGCGCGGATGACCGGCTGCGCGGTGAT
This sequence comes from Stenotrophomonas sp. SMYL86, assembly GCF_036320025.1. NCBI lineage: Bacteria > Pseudomonadati > Pseudomonadota > Gammaproteobacteria > Lysobacterales > Lysobacteraceae > Stenotrophomonas > Stenotrophomonas sp. SMYL86. Next base: position 87,184 of record NZ_JAWIRU010000015.1, on the reverse strand, counting down.
TCCCTACTTCCACCGCCGCGAGGGCGGAAAGTACTTCCTGAAGATCGGCGCACCGCTGGAGAATTTCCCCAGCGAGGATGTGGAAGCCGATACCACGCGGGTCAACCAGGCCATCGAAGAAATGGTACGCGAAGCCCCGGACCAGTACCTGTGGATCCATCGGCGGTTCAAGCGCCAGCCCGGCGGCCGGAGCGATTTCTACAAGTAGCGGTGGGAGGGATGGCTTCATCCACGCATGGCGTGGATCTACTGCCTTGTGCGGCTTCATCCGCGTATGGCGTGGATTCAATGACGTGGGGCATTCTGAAGTAGATCCACGCCATGCGTGGATGCTCTTCGATTCCGTGCCGGGATTCACAACGGCCAGCGGCACCAGGCGTACGGGTACTCCCCCATCACGCACGCCAAGCCCGCACGGACCGGATTGGTCAGGATGTACATCGCCTTCTCGTGAAGGGATTCATCGCTGCGTACGGCGTGATCGTGGTAACCGTGCTGCCACAGCGACCCTCGCCGCTCCAATCGCCGATTCAGCAGCCGGCTGCTGCGTGATTTGAGCAGGGCCATGCACTCGGCCAGGGTTCCCCCGCGCAACTCCATCAACCAGTGCAGATGGTCTGGCATCACCACCCAGGTGAAGCTGTGGCTCACGCCCTTGCGCTCTACGAAGCGCAGTGCTTCAACCAGAATCGCTACGTTGGAAGCATCGGCAAAGAAGGGTTCACGATCGAGGGTTACCGTAGTCAGTGAATAGACGTTACCGGTGCAGGAGTAACGACCGTAGCGGAGTCTTGGGCTGGCCATGGCCTCAGCGTGCGATACACACGGAGGCACGGCTAGTGGAGGTTGGCGCGTGTTTGCGTCGGTAAAGCCCCATCCACGCATGGCGTGGATCTACTACGGCGACGTTCGTTCGGCGACCGCCCCATGCACGCCATGGCGTGGATCCACCATGGGGACGTTTGTTCGGTACGTGGAGTAGAGCCACGCCATGCGTGGATGGACGATCACACCGCTTTCGGTGCGTCGTCCGGTTCGCGGGCCAGCAAGGTGCCGACGAACAACGCGGCCAGCAGCACGGTCACCCCACCCCAGAATGCGGAATAGAACGCAAGGTGGGTGTTGAGCGGGAACACGGTAGCGGCCAGCGCCAGCATCGCAGGGCGCGCGCGGTCACGGGCCGCGGGCGGTGCGAAACGCCAGGCGCGCCACGCCTGGGCGACGGCGGCCAGCCACAGCAGCAGGCCCAGCACGCCGGTTTCGGCGAGGATTTCCAGCACGATCTGGTGTGCGTGCAGCGCCGGTTCGGCGCCCCACACCGCGGGCCCATCGTCACCGACGCACTGCGGGTACGCATCGCGGAAGCCGCGTGCGCCCACGCCGTTGATCGGGTGCCCGGCAATCATGCAACCGGCCGCACTCCAGATGCGCCCGCGCCCGGACAGCGCCTGGTCGACGCCCTCGGTGCCGCCGTCCCAGGCCATCGCGGTGCGCGCCACGCGCTCGCGCAGCTGCGGCACGCCGGCGGTCAGTGCCGCCGCGGCCAGCAGGCCAACCACCGCCAGCAGGCCCAGGCGCTTCCAGCCGAGCTGGCGCACGCCGCTGTAGGCCACGATCACCGCGAAGGTGATCCACGACGCGCGCGAACCGGCCAGCAGCAGCACGATGGCCAGCGCCGCGCCGGCGAGCAGCCAGCCCGGCGTACCGAAGCGGCGTGCGGCGGGGAGCAGCAGGAACGGCGAGAGGCTGGCCAGCACCTGGCCGAACTTGAGGTTGCACGGCCCGAGCGCGCCACTGAGGCGGTCGGCCAGCGCGGCTTCCTCGGCCGGGCACAGCGCATGGCCGCTGACGGCGAGCTTCAGCTGCTGCAGCGACCAGAACCACGGGCTGGTACCCGCCACCGACTGCACCAGCGCATCCAACGTCCACAGCGCGGTGATCAGCGCCAGGCCACCGAAGATCAGGTGGCGCCGCTGCGGCGTGGCCACCGCGATCGCCACCAGCCACATGAAGGGCAGGTAGCGCAGGCCGGCGGCCGCCTTGGTCCACGACGCCGCCGGATCGATCGCATCGAAGGCGGAGAACGCCTGCGGCAGCCAGTAACCGAGGAACAGGATCGAGGTCAGCGCCCACGCGGCGGGTGTCAGCAGGTGCGGGCGGCGCTGCAGGCGGCGCATGATCATGCGCACCGCGGCATAGAGCGCACCAAGACCCAGCACGGTTTCAGCGATGCCCGGCAACGGCCACAGCGCCACGTACGCCAGCACCCACCAGGGCGCCCAGCGCCCGGCGCGGTCCTCGCGCACGAGGGTTGCGGGGTCAGCCGGCGAGGTCGGCATAGAGGCGGAGGGTGTCGCGCTGCATGGCCTGCAGGGTAAACGGGATGCGGCTCGGCAAGGACGGCGGCTGCGCCAGCAGGGCCAGCGCACGTTCACCCAGCGCCCGTGCATCGCCCAGCGGCACGGCGCCGGCCGGCTGCAGCTGCTGCAGCAGTTCGCCGACGCCGCCATGGTCCCAGCCCAGTACCGGGCGACCGACCGACAACGCTTCTACCACGGTGCGGCCGAACGCTTCGGGCTTGTCCGACAGCTGCAGCACCAGATCGCTGGCCGCATAGACCTGGGCGATGCGCGCGGTCGGCGTGCTGATCTGCACGGCGTCGGTCACGCCCAAAGCAGCCGCCTGCCGGCGCAGGTCGGCCACGTAGGCTTCACGGCCGGGTTCATCGGTGCCCAGCATCCACAGCTGTGCCGGCACACCGGCCGCGCGTACATCCGCCAGCAACTGCAGCGCATGAGCATGCCCCTTCAGCCGGGTGCCACGCCCCGGCAGCAGCAGCAGCGGGCCCTCAACCTGCGCCAGCCACGGGTAATCGGCTGCCAGCGCCAGTCGTGGCCGACGGTCGGCGCGGGCCACGCGGGGAAACTGTGCGACATCGACGCCGCGCGGAATCACCTGCAGCCTCGCTTCGGGAACCGTCGGGTAGTGCCGCTGCACGTAGTCGCGCACGGTATTGGACACGCAGATCACGCGTTCACCGCTGGTCATCACCGCGCTGTAGCGGCTGGGCGAGTTCAACCCGTGCACGGTGGTCACCCAATGCGGGCGCTGTGCGGCAGGCATCGCGCGGATCGCGTACAGGCCCAGCCAGGCCGGCAGCCGCGAACGGGCATGCACGATGTCGGCGCCAACTTCAGCGAACAGGCGGCGCAGGGTCGGCAGGTGGCGCAGGGTCAGCAGCGATTTGCGGCCGATATCAAGGGTGAGGTGCTCGGCACCGCTATCGAGCAGCGGCTGCACCAGGCGGCCACCGGCGGAGACCACCAGCGCGCGATGGCCGGCAGCGACCAGGGCCGCAGCAATTTCCAGGGTCGAGCGCTCGACACCGCCGGAGTGCAGCGCCGGCAGCAACTGCACCACGGTCAATCGGCGCATCGAAGGGGCGGCCGCTTAGTCGGCCAGCACGAACACGGAACCGCAGTACGGGCACTGCGCTTCGCCGTTGGGCTCGTCTTCGATCGGCAGGTACACGCGCGGATGCGAGTTCCACAGCGCCATTTCCGGGGTCGGGCAGCTCAGCGGCAGATCGCTGCGGTGCACGGTGTAGCGCTTCTCGGCGTTGGCGGGCGCAGTGGCGGTATGGCTCATGGCGGATGTCGATGAACGGGTTGCGAGGCCTGTGATTCTAGCATCTGGGCCGCCCCGACATTGCGCCGCAACGGGTCTTTGCGCGTACCGGGCCGATTCCCTGCGGCCTTGCATGCCACCTCGGGACGGGGTGCCGGCGGAAATTCCCGATCGATCCTGCAGGTTCACGCCGAAAATCCGCCGACAACGATATTTCCTGCATTTGGATCGAACTAAATGGCACTTGTCAGGTTGCCACGGCTGTTGCAGGATCGGGCCAGGTCGTAAACCGGCCCACTCCAATCCGACCCGATCGCATGGCCCGCCCCCACCGGACCGGTATCGCTTCTTCCACTGCCATCCCGGCGGGCGGAGCGATGCTGTCCGTGGTGTCCGCCGATGCGGGTTCTGCCCGCCGCCTGCCCTTCCGGGAGACCCCTGCATGACCCTGTCCGATCCACGCCGCGCCCTGCTTCCGCTCGCCCTGGCCCTGGCCTGTGCGACTACCGCGATGCCGGTGCTGGCACAGGGACTGCAGACCTCGTTCGAACCGGGCCAGCCGGCTCCGGCACCGGCCGAAGGCGCACTGCAGGTCACGATCGGCAACGGCCCTGCTGCGCCTTACGCCGCCAAGCGCAATGCGGGCTACAGCGGCCTGCATGCACTGCGCTACAGCAGCGAAGGCGGCAGCGCGCGACGCGAGCTGTTCAAGGCGGACATGACCATCGAGGCCGATACCACCCTGTCGTGGCTGGTGCTGCCGGAGATCGTCGGCAAGGACACCGTGGCCTCGACCTATGTGTCACTGGACCTGCTGCTGGACGATGGCAGCCGCGTTTCGGCCAGCGCTGCACGCGACCAGCATGGCGTGGCCATCGGTGCGCGCGCGCAGGGCGATTCGAAGACGCTGTATCCGCAGCAGTGGGCGCGCAAGGCGGTGCGGCTGGGCGACGTGCCCGCGCTGAAGGGCCGCCGCGTGGTGGCGATCGAACTGGAGGTGGCCAGTGCCGACGGTGCACCGGTCTCGGGCTGGATCGATGACGTGCGCCTGGACACAGTGCCACGTCAGCAGCCAGCGCGCGTCTCCGACTGGGTGCTGACCACCCGTGGCACCCAGGCCAACGGCACCTTCTCGCGCGGCAACAATTTCCCGGCCACCGCGGTACCGCACGGATTCAACTTCTGGACCCCGGTGACCGATGCTGGCGCACTGAACTGGCTGTACCGCTGGAACGAACAGAACGACGCACAGAACCGCCCGCAGCTGCAGGCGCTTGCGCTGAGCCATCAGCCCAGCCCGTGGATGGGCGACCGCCAGACCTTCCAGGTGATGCCCTCGGCCAGCCGTGGCGTGCCGGAGGCCGACCGTCGCAAGCGCGCGCTGTCGTTCGAGCGCAGCCATGAAAGCGCGCGCCCGTATCGCTACGACGTGCGCTTCGACAACGGCATCGCGGCCGCCATCGCGCCGACCGATCATGCCGCGCTGTTCCGCTTCGAGTTCCCCGAGGGCGGCGACGCCAACCTGCTGTTCGACAATGTCGATGCACGCGGTGGCCTGACCCTGGACGCTGCCACGCAGACACTGTCCGGCTACACCGATACGCGCAGCGGCCTGTCCAACGGCGCCAGTCGCATGTACGTGGTGGCCAGCTTCGACAGGCCGTGGCGCAGCAGTGGGCGCCTCAACACCGGCCGACCGACCGGTTACATCAAGTTCGATGCCGGCAGCGACCGGCGGGTGACCATGCGCCTCGCCACCTCGCTGATCTCGGTGGAGCAGGCACGGCACAACCTTGCCCTGGAAATCGCCGCAGCCGATACGCTGGAAAGCGTGGCCGGCCGTGCGCAGGATGCGTGGGATGCGCGCCTGGCCCGTTTCGACATCGGCGATGCCAGCGACGACCAGAAGACCACGCTGTACTCCAGCCTGTACCGGCTGTTCCTGTACCCCAATTCCGGCCATGAGAACGTGGGCAGCGCCGCCGCACCGGAATGGCGCTACGCCAACCAGGCCAGCGCCAGCGATGACAACACCGAGGGCAGCGCGACCCGCAGCTATGCCGCCGTGCGCGACGGCAAGGTATTCGTCAACAACGGCTTCTGGGACACCTTCCGCACCACCTGGCCGGCCTATGCGCTGTTCACGCCCGACGATGCCGGACAGCTGGTGCAGGGCTTCATCGAGCAGTACCGCGCCGGCGGCTGGATTGCACGCTGGTCGTCGCCGGGCTACGCCGATCTGATGGTCGGCACCAGCTCCGATGTGGCCTTCGCCGACGCATGGCTGAAGGGCATCGGCGGGTTCGATCCGGCCGAGGCCTATGCCGCCGCGCTGAAGAACGCGACCGTGGTGCCGCCGGACCGCCATGTCGGCCGCAAGGGCATGAACCGTTCGACCTTCCGCGGCTATGCCAGTGCCGACGTGCACGAAGGCATGTCGTGGACGATGGAAGGCGCACTCAATGACTTTGGCATCGCCAACATGGCCGATGCCCTGGCCAAGCGCGCGACCGCGCCCGCCGCACGCGAGCGCTACAGCACCGAGGCCGACTACTTCCGCCATCGCGCCGCCAGTTACGCGACGATGTTCGATCCGGCGGCAGGCTTCTTCCAGGGCCGCAAGGCCGATGGTCGCTGGCGCGTGGACGCAAAGGCCTACGATCCGCGCGTGTGGGGCCACGACTACACCGAATCCAATGGCTGGACCTTCGCCTTCACCGCAGCCCATGACGGCGAAGGCCTGGCCGCGTTGTATGGCGGCCGCGAAAAGCTGGCGGCGAAGCTGGATACCTTCTTCGCCACGCCGGAAACCGCGGACCCGGCACTGGCCGGCTCGTACGGCGGCACCATCCACGAGATGACCGAAGCGCGCGACGTGCGCATGGGCATGTATGCGCACAGCAACCAGCCGGCGCACCACATCCCGTGGATGTACCTGTACGCCGGGCAGCCATGGAAGACCCAGCAGCACGTGCGCGAGATCCTGTCGCGGCTGTATGTGGGCAGTGAGATCGGCCAGGGCTACCCGGGCGATGAGGACAACGGTGAAACCTCGGCATGGTACGTACTGGCCTCGCTGGGCCTGTACCCGCTGCGCATGGGCGCCCCGGAGTACGTGATCGGCTCGCCGGCATTCGAGCATGCACGGGTGGAGCTGCAGGGTGGCGCGGTGCTGACCGTGAACGCGGCCAACAACTCGCGTGAGAACGTCTACGTGCAGTCGCTGAAGATCAACGGTACGCCGTGGACGAAGACCTGGGTGCCGCACGACCTGATCGCCAAGGGCGCGACCCTCGACTTCGTGATGGGACCCCGCCCCTCGCGCTGGGGCAGCGGCGTGGACGATGTGCCGCGCTCGTTGACCGCGCGCGGCCAGCACCCGCAGCTGCTGCACGACCTGCTCGGCAGCGGCGCGAAGGCGACGCTGGCCGATGGCCGTGCCCTGCCCGCGCTGGTCGATGACGATGCCGGCACCACGGTGGGTCTGGGCGCCGGTGCAACCATCGCGCTGACCGGCCTGGCCGAGGGCACCCCGACGATGTACACGCTGACCAGCGGTGACGGCCGCATCCAGGGCGGTGAGTGGACGCTGGAGGCGCGCAACGGCGGCGGCAGCTGGGCCGTGCTCGACCAGCGCAGCGGCGAAGACTTCGAATCCGCCCGCCAGACCCGTCCGTTCCGCATCGCCAAACCCGGTCGTTACAGCGAGTACCGCCTGCGCCTGGCGGCACCGGCACGGCTGCCGCTGGCGGAGATCGAACTGCTGGCGGCCGGCACCGTACAATGAGCTGCATGCGCTTCCGTCTACTGCCTCTGGCCCTTGTTGCCCTGTCCTTCTCAAGCTTCGGCCAGACCCAGGCGTTCGATACGCAGCTGACCCGCGACGGCGTGACGCTGAACTACCAGGACGCCCGTGGCGCCCTGGCCGCACCGCAGCGCAAGCGGGTGATCGATACGTTCTTCTTCGCGTACCTGCGCGAACGTGCGGACTTCCATCCCGCTGCGCCGTCAATGGTGCGCATCGTGATCGATCCGGCCTACACCGGCATTGCCTTCGTCGGCGACAAGGACCAGGCAGCGACGATCACCATCAATCCGGGTTGGCTGGCGCAGCACCCGAACGACATCGACCTGGTCACCCATGAGGCGATGCACATCGTGCAGGGGTATCCCGGCTACGGCGATGCACGGGTACCGGGCTGGCTGGTGGAAGGCATCGCCGACTACGCGCGCGACCGCTACGGCATGGACAACGCCGCCGCTGGCTGGGCATTGCCGATGAAGGTCGAGAAGGGGCAGAACGTCGACAGCGGCTACCGGGTGACCGGTGCGTTCCTGAAGTGGGCGGAGGCGGAACATCCCGGCCTGGTGCTGGCACTGGACAAGGCCCTGCGCGACGGCCGCTATGCACCGGCGCTGTGGCAGAAGCACACCGGCAAGGCACTGCCGGCGCTGTGGGCGCAGTACGCCAAGCCGCGTTCGGATGCACCGGCGCCGGCACGGCGCGGCAAGCGCTGACCGCAGGTAGCACCGTGGCTTGCCCGGCGAAACGCCTGTTTCGCCGCGCTGCGCGCCCGCCTGGCATGGCCCGGCATGACCTGCCCAACGGGATCTCATTACGATCTCACGCGGAGTAATCCGACAAGTCGGATAGGCGCCTGTTCATAACAGCACGCGGCAGCAACCGACATCGTGACTGAGCGAGGGTCGCTAACCTTGCTTGCATGAAAATCAGAACCAAGGTCGGTAGGCGCAAAGCGGTCGTTGTGCTGGTGACAGGAGCAGCCATTGCACTGATCACGACCGCGATCTGGACGAGAAGCAACACGCCGAGCGTTCTCGCTGTTGCCCCCCAAGAGCAGCAGACCGTACGGGTTCGTATCAACGGAAAAGATGCTGCGATCGAGACGACGCAGGCCGCAAGCGTTGCCGCCGCCGGGACTCAGTTGATTGCAATTCGCCGAACGTTGTCGCCCCAGCAGGCCCTTCTGCTGGCGCAGGACATAGCGCGTTGCACAAACGCCGCAAGCTTGGCGGGAACAGACATTCCGACGGGACTGACTCCCGACCAGCAGCGTGAGTTCCGGGAAAACGTTCTGGGTGACTCAGACTGCTCCGCTCTTGAATCAGAACACTCCATCTATGACCTCGCCTACTACGCGGCGTCAGACGGCGACTCCACTGCGAAATTGATGTTCTCGGGACTGGCGTCTCATCAGTTCGACGATGAGCACTCCATGTTCGATGAAGAGCTCGTCAAGCGATTCAAGGAAGCGACAGTGAGATTCCTCAACGAAGCCGCGGACTCGGGTGACAGCAATGCCCTGATGCTTCTTGCGGCCACCTTTGAGGATGGCCTGCATGTGCCTCGCGATGCAGCACGCGCACACGCCTATGCGCGCGCATTCAGCCAGGCCAGTGGCGGCAAGGGGCTTCGCTATGCCGAGCGGCTCTGGAGCCAACTCTCACCGGACCAGCAACGGGAATCGAACCGATGGCATATCGAGATATCGAATCGAAGAAAAGGAGAAATGAAATGAAAGGAAAGTCGAAACGCAATCGCTGGCTGATGATCGTGGTCGCGTGCCTGGGAGGCACAGCAATCGCAGCGTCGGTTGGGAAATTCTACTGCGGCAAGGCCTGCAATGTAGCCGGGGATATGGTGGCGGAGGAAGGGTGACCATCGGAGATATTTCGGTAGCTCAATAGCTACCACTGCGGCACATCTTGGTTGCCACGTTCGCTCGGTAGCGCCGGGCCACACCCGGCGAAATGCCTGATTCGCCGCGCTGCGCGCTCGCCGGACATGGCCCGGCGCTACCACATCGCTGCCTCAGCGCAACTGCACGAAGCCAGCGTAGAGCGCGAACAGCTGCTGGAAGTACCGCCGCGTCACTCGATTGCGCATGACACCCTCGCCCATGAAAAGTTGGTCGGGCCCAGGGTGGGAAGGCCGGTCCGGTCCCTTCCCACGGCCGGGCCGCGTGGGCGTATTGGGCCGCAACGGCGTTGCAGGGACATGACCGGGCGGCGTAGCGCGTGTGGCACAGACCGGGGTAGAGCCGGCCGCTGGCCGGCTGCCGTCGTGTACCTGGACATCATTGGCGTTGCCGGCCAGCGGCCGGCACTACCCGTTTCCGCTTTGCGGAAACAGAAACGCGCCCCGGGGGCGCGCTTCTGCAGCTGGAATCGGAAAGAAGGCTTACGCCTTCTTTTCCGCTTCCAGCTGCTTGCGGATCTGCGCATCCACCGCCGCAATGGCGGTCATGTTCAGGATCCTGCGCGAGGTCGCGCTGGTGGTCAGGATATGCACCGGCTTGTTCACGCCCATCAGGATCGGGCCGATCGCCACGCCGTCGGTGAACACACGCACCAGGTTGTAGGCGATGTTGGCCGCTTCCAGGTTCGGCAGCACGAACAGGTTGGCGCGACCCTGCAGGGTCGAGCCCGGCAGCAGCTTCTGGCGCAGCGCTTCGTCCCATGCGGTGTCACCCTGCATTTCGCCGTCCACGTTCAGACGCGGGTTGCGCTTGAGCAGCAGCTCGCGCACCTGGCGCATCTTCAGCGCGTCCTTCGAATCGTGGCTGCCGAAGTTGGAGTGCGACAGCAGCGCCACCTTCGGCTCGATGCCGAACAGCTTCATGCGGTAGGCCGCCTGCAGGGTCGCTTCGCACAGCTGCTCGGCGGTCGGGTCTTCCTGCACGTGGGTATCGACGAAGAAGAACACGCCCTGCTGGTTGATCACGCCGGTCATCGCCGAGGTCGAGGTGACCTTCGGCTCCAGCGGCAGCACGCTGCGCACGTAGCCCAGCTTCTTGTGGAAACGGCCGACGATGCCGGTCAGCATCGCATCGGCTTCGCCACGGGCCACCATCACTGCAGCGATCAGGGTCGGGCGCGAACGCATCAGGTTCTTCGCCGCGGCCACGGTCACGCCACGACGGCCGGTCAGGCCGTGGTAGTACTGCCAGTACTCGTTGAAGCGCGGGTCGTCGTTGATGTTGGTGACTTCAACGTTCTCGCCGATCTTCAGGCGCAGGCCGAGGCGCTCGATGCGCGACTCGATCACTTCCGGGCGGCCGATCAGGATCGGGTGCGCCAGGCCGTCATCGACCACGTTCTGCACCGCCTGCAGCACCACTTCCTCTTCGCCCTCGGCATACACAACGCGCTGCTTGTCGCTGCGCGCGCGGTCGTAGACCGGCTTCATCATCAGGCTGGTGCGGTAGACGAACTGGGCCAGCTTGTCGCGGTAAGCGCCCATGTCGTCGATCGGGCGCGAGGCCACGCCCGAGTCCATCGCGGCCTGGGCCACGGCGGCCGACAGCTCCACCAGCAGGCGGCGGTCGAACGGGCGCGGGATCAGGTATTCACGACCGAAGCTCGGGGTCTCGCCGCCATAGGCCGAACCCATGTCGGTGGCCGCACGACGCGCCAGCGCCGCGATGGCGCGCACGCAGGCGATCTTCATTTCCTCGTTGATCGCGGTCGCGCCCACGTCCAGCGCACCACGGAACAGGTACGGGAAGCACAGCACGTTGTTGACCTGGTTCGGGTAGTCCGAACGGCCGGTGCCGATGATCGCGTCCGGACGGGCGGCGCGCGCCAGTTCCGGCATGATTTCCGGGGTCGGGTTGGCCAGCGCGAAGATCACCGGATCCGGCGCCATGGTCTTGACCATGTCGGCAGTCAGGATGCCCGGCGCAGACAGGCCCAGGAAGATGTCCGCGCCGTCGACGATCTCGGCCAGGGTGCGCTTGTCGGTGTCGCGCGCATAGCGCTGCTTTTCCGGGTCCAGGTCGGTACGACCGGTGTGGATCACGCCCTCGCGGTCGAAGGCCAGGATGTTCTCCGGCTTCAGGCCCAGCTGCACCAGCATGTTCACGCAGGAAATGCCAGCTGCGCCCATGCCCGTGGTCGCCAGCTTCACTTCCTCGATCTTCTTGCCGGTGATCGCCATGGCGTTGAGCACCGCTGCGCCGACGATGATCGCCGTGCCGTGCTGGTCGTCATGGAACACCGGGATCTTCATGCGCTCGCGCAGCTTGCGCTCGACCACGAAGCATTCCGGCGCCTTGATGTCTTCCAGGTTGATGCCGCCGAAAGTCGGCTCCAGCGAGGCGATGATGTCGACCAGCTTGTCCGGGTCGGTTTCATCCACTTCGATGTCGAACACATCGATGCCGGCGAACTTCTGGAACAGCACACCCTTGCCTTCCATCACCGGCTTGCCGGCCAGCGCGCCGATGTTGCCCAGGCCCAGCACCGCGGTGCCGTTGGAGATCACCGCCACCAGGTTGCCACGGGCGGTCAGCTCGCTGGCCTGCTGCGGGTCGGCCTTGATCGCTTCACAGGCGTACGCCACGCCCGGCGAATACGCCAGCGACAGGTCGCGCTGGGTCAGCATGGGCTTGGTAGCGGAAACCTTGATCTTTCCCGGCGGGGACATCCGGTGGTAATCGAGGGCGGCCTGTTTGAAATCTTCGTTGGACATCGATGTGGGTTACATGAATGGGCAGAAGGGACAGGGGATGATACCCCCGTTGGAGCGTCTGGACCTGTCGCTATCCTGTCGCAGGCATGCTGCGACCGCACAATTCCGTGCCGTATGCGACGGTACCGCGACACCAGCTTCGGTGCGTCCCATGACAGCCATGGGACGCCTTGAAACGCCGCGGGGCCGTACCACTGTCGTGATCGGCCCCGCGGTACCACACACCTGGATCAGCCCCTGGCCGGCAGCGCCTCGGGCACGGCATCGATCAGCGGCGGCAGTTCGCTTTCGCGGCCATCCAGCGCCAGCTTCAGGCGGTTGCGGTCCAGCGCCCCCTCCCAGCGCGAGACCACCACGGTGGCCACGGCATTGCCGATGAAGTTGGTCAGCGAGCGGCATTCGCTCATGAAGCGGTCCACGCCCAGGATCAGCGCCATGCCGGCCACCGGCACCTCCGGCACCACGGCCAGGGTAGCGGCCAGGGTGATGAAGCCGGCGCCGGTGACGCCGGCCGCGCCCTTGGAGCTGAGCATGGCGACCAGCAGCAGGGCAATCTGATGGCCCAGGGTCAGTTCGGTGTTGGTGGCCTGGGCGATGAACAGCGCCGCCAGGGTCATGTAGATGTTGGTGCCGTCCAGGTTGAACGAGTAGCCGGTCGGGACCACCAGGCCCACCACCGACTTGCTGCAGCCGGCGCGTTCCATCTTCTCCATCAGCGACGGCAGCGCCGACTCGGACGAGGAGGTGCCCAGCACCAGCAGCAGTTCGGCCTTCAGGTAGCGCGCCAGCTTGAACACCGAGAAGCCGCACAGGCGGCAGACCAGGCCCAGGATGACCGCCACGAACAGGAAGGCGGTGAGGTAGAACGAACCCACCAGCCAGGCCAGGTTGATCAGCGAGCCAACACCGTACTTGCCGATGGTGAAGGCGATTGCGCCGAAGGCACCGATCGGCGCGGCCTTCATCAGGATGTGCACCAGCTTGAACACCGGGGCGACCAGCGCCTCCAGGAAGTTCACGATCGGCTTGCCCTTCTCGCCCACCGATGCCAGCGCGATGCCGAACAGCACGGCCACGAACAGCACCTGCAGGATGTTGCCATCGACGAACGCGCTGAGCAGCGTCTTCGGGATGATGTCCATCAGGAAGCCGACCAGGGTCAGGTCATGCGACTTCTCGACGTAGCTGTGCACCGCGGTCTGGTCCAGCTCGGCCGGATTGATGTTCATGCCGGCGCCGGGCTGCACCACGTGCGCCACGATCATGCCGACGATCAGCGCCAGCGTGGAGAAGAACAGGAAGTACGCCATCGCCTTGGCGAATACGCGGCCCACCGTGCGCAGGTGGGTCATGCCGGCGATGCCGGTGACGATGGTCAGGAAGATCACCGGTGCGATGATCATCTTCACCAGGTTGATGAAGGCATCGCCGAGCGGCTTCATCTTCTCGCCGATCAACGGTTCGTAGTGGCCGAGGATGGCGCCCAGGACGATCGCCACGATCACCTGGAAGTACAGCTGGCGATAGATCGGCAACGGCTTTGCAGGCACCGGTGCTGCGGTCGGGATGTGCATGGCGGACTCCGGAAGGGGCGTTTTCAGGCACGTACGGCCCCGGGACTGCACGGGAACCGTTACCGTGGAAACTGACCGCAGGCCCTGTGCAGCACGCGCAGGGGGTGCGACCAATGGACGCCTTTGTACGCGCCGGGCACGCTGGCGCAGATAACCTATTGGTACTAGCCCCCCGGTTCAGGTGGCCGCGATGCCTACACTGGCGCCGCACCGCCCGATCACGGGGAGGCCGGTGGCCCGAGCTGAACGGCCGGGCGCGTCATTGCGAAAGTTCCGGCCCTTGCGGCCGTTGTTGTCCTGTCCACACGCAATCTGAGAGAGCCGCACCCAACATGCGCCCGATTCCCACCTTGCTGGCCCTGTCGCTGGCCGCGCTTCCCGCCTTCGCTTCGGCTGCCGATTTCGACAACTGGCCGACCAAGTACGCCTTCGGCGACGGCACCGAGCTGGCCGCTACCGCCAACATCGCCTACGACTACAACGATTTCTCCTCGGGCAGCGGCCTTGAGGACGACGACGCCGTGCGCCGCAAGGAGTTCGGTGCGACGCTGAAGAAGAAGGGCGTCTACGACGCGATGGTCTACTACGACTTCCAGTCCGATACCTGGCTGGACGTGTTCGTGCGCTTCGAAAGCAAGGCCTTCTTCGGCCGCGACATCGGCCGCTTCCGCTTCGGCTACATGAAGACCCCGGTCGGTCTGGACGCGAACACGTCCTCGCGCGCCGGCAGCTTCCTGGAAACCGCGCTGCCCGTGCAGGCCTTCTACGCAGGCCGCCGCACCGGCGTGGAATGGGTGCTGGAGCGCCCGCAGTACCTGCTGCAGGCCGGCGCCTATGGCGGCAAGGACCTGCAGGGTGACAACCCGGGCACCACCCAGGCCGTGCGTGCGGTGTGGACCCCGGTGAAGGCGCCGGGTGACGTGATCCACCTGGGCCTGGCCTACTCGCAGGAAAATCCGCGCGGTTACAGCGATGGCCGCGACGTGCACCACGAGGCCAGCGCGCGCCTGCGCGCACGTCCGGAAGCCGGCCTGACCGACATCCGCTATGTCGATTCCGGCGCGCTGGTCACCGCCGACCAGATCCGCCGCACCGGCCTGGAAGGCATCTGGATCCGCGGCCCGTTCTCGGTGCAGGCCGAAGCCCTGCGCGCCACGGTCACCCGCCATGACGGCAAGCCCGACTACACCGGCAGCGGCCAGTACGCGATGGCCAGCTGGGTGCTGACCGGCGAATCGCGCCCGTACAACGCCGGTGCGGTGGCCAACATCAAGCCGGCGCACGACTACGGCGCGGTGGAACTGGTGGCCCGTTACAGCCGCATGGACCTCGACGATGGCAGCATCCTCGGCGGCCGCCAACACGACCTCACTCTGGGTGCGAACTGGTACCTGACCAGCCACTTCAAGTTCCAGGCCAACTACGTCAAGGTCGACGCCAGCCGTCGCGGCGTGCGCAGCACGCCGGAGATCTTCGAACTGCGCGCGCAGATGCACTTCTGACCCCTTCCACGTCAGATCCCGGCGGGCGTGTACGCCACGCCCGCCGGCCCTGCGTAGACTGCCGCCATGTACTGGCTCAGCCGCCACCGGATGCTGTTGCTGACCATCGCGGTGATGGTCGGCGGCACCATGCTGTGTGCGGTCGCCGCCGGCCACTACGCCTGGCGGCGCGCCCTCGGTGAGGAAAGCAGCCAGGTACAACGCCAGCTGCAGTTGTATGGCCAGGGCCTGCAGCAGCGCATCGACCGCTTCGGCACGCTGCCGCAGGTACTGGCACTGGATCCGGATCTGCTGCACGCCCTGCGTGTGCAGCCCTCGCCCACCGAACGGCAGCGGCTGAACCTCAAGCTGCAACGCGCCAATGAAGTCACCCGTGCCTCGACCCTGACCCTGGTCGGTCACGATGGCGTGGCGGTGGCGGCGAGCAACTGGGACCAGCCGACCACCAACGTCGGTGAGAACTACAGCTATCGTCCCTATTACCGCCAGGCGCTGGCCCAGGGCCGCGGCCGCTTCTACGGCATCGGCATGACCACCGGCGTGCCCGGCTACTACCTGTCGCAGGCCATCGAGGAAGACGGCAAGCGGCTCGGCGTGGTGGTGATCAAGGTCGAGCTGTCGGCACTGGAGCAGGAGTGGCTGAGCAGCCCTGACGTGGTGCTGGCCAGTGACGACCACGACGTGGTGTTCCTGGCCAACCGTGACAGCTGGCGCTACCGCCTGCTGCGCCCACTGGGCGCCGATGAGCGCCGCGAGATGCTGGACGCCCGCCAGTACGCCGATCGCACCCTGCAGCCACTGCGCGCACGTACCGAGGATGTACTGGCCGATGGCGGCCGCATGGTACGCCTGCTGGACCCGGCATTGCCGCAGCCGATGCTGTGGCAGAGCCTTGCGCTGCCGGCCGAAGACTGGAACCTGCACCTGCTGCACGACGCCAGTGCCGCCACCGCCGCCGGCCGTGCGGCCGCGCTTACCGGAGGTGCTGCGTGGCTGGCGCTGGGCTTCCTGGTGCTGTTCGTGCAGCAGCGCCGGCGCCTGGCCAAGCATCGCCTGCGCAGCCGCCGCGAGCTGGAAACCCTGCTCAAGCAGCATGCACAGGAACTGCGCACCGCACAGGATGGCCTGCTGCAGGCCGCCACCGATGCCGACAGCGGCCTCAGCCGCAGCCTTGAACACCTGCCGCAGGGCGTGGTGGTGATCGACCGGGACCTGCGTCTGGTCGCATGGAATTCGCGCTACCTGGAACTGTTCCGTTTCCCGCTGGACCTGGTGCGCGTGGGGCGGCCCATCGAGGAACTGTTCCGCTTCAACGCACGCCGTGGCCTGCTCGGTCCCGGCCCGGTCGACGAGGCCATCGAGCGTCGCCTCAACCACCTGCGCAGCGGCCGTCCGCACATGCGCGAAAGTGAGAAGGACGACGGTACGGTGCTGGAAATCCGCGGCAACCCGCTGCCCGACGGCGGTTTCGTCACCAGCTACGCCGACATCACCAGCTACAAGAATGCTGCACGCGAACTGCGCTCGCTGGCCGATGCACTGGAACACCGCATCGCCGAACGTACCCACGACCTGGACGAAGCACGCCGCGAGGCCGAACAGGCCAACCGCTACAAGACCCGCTTCGTCGCCTCGGCCGTGCACGACCTGCTGCAACCACTCAACGCAGCACGCATGTTCGTCTCGGTGCTGCGCGGCAAGCTGAGCGACCCGGCGCAGCAGCAGACCAGCGATCACATCGACGCTGCATTGGCCGCGCAGGATGCGATCCTCAACAGCCTGCTGGATATCGCGCGGCTGGAATCGGGCAGCCTGCCGACCCGTGTGCAGGCGTTCCGGCTCGGGCCGCTGCTGCAGACACTGGCGCGCGAATTCGGCATCGCCGCGCAGTCACGTGGCCTGGTGGTGGACTGGGTCGATACCGATGCGGTGGTGGTCAGCGATGAAGCGCTGCTGCGCCGCATCCTGCAGAATTTCCTGTCCAACGCGCTGCGCTACAGCGAACGTGGCCGCGTGCTTCTGGGCTGCCGTCGCCGCGAAGGCCTGCTGTGGATCGAAGTGCACGACCAGGGCCCCGGCATCCCCGATGCGTTGCAGGGCGAGATCTTCGAGGAATTCCGCCGCCTGCACGACGGCCAGCAGCGCGGTGCCGGCCTTGGCCTGGCCATCGTCGACCGCATCGGCCGCCTGCTCGGACATCCGATCCGGCTGCGCTCGCAGCTGGGCCAGGGCAGCGTGTTCGCCGTGGGCGTGCCGTTCGGCGACGCCAGCGCGATACCCGCCACCGCGCCCGCGCCGGTGCTGGCGCAGGAACCGGCGGCGGACAACCCGCTGCGAGGGCGCCGGGTGTGGGTGATCGATGACGATCCGCACGTGTGCGCGGCCAGCCGCGCGCTGCTGGAGCGCTGGGGCTGCGAGGTGCTGCTGGCCGATGGCCCGCAGGCAGCGCTGCAGTTGGCCACGACGGCAACCGTGCCGGAGCTGGTGCTGCTGGATGTGCGCATGGGTGACCACCACGGCCCGGTGCTGTACGAGACATTGGCAGAGCTGTGGCAGGCCCGCCCGCCGGTGGTGCTGGTCACTGCCGAGCGCGATGCGGGATTGCGTGAGATGGCTGCCGAGCGTGGCTGGGGAATGATGGCCAAGCCGGTGAAGCCGCCAGCGCTGCGGGCGCTGATGAGTCAGTTGTTGATCCGGCATCGCGGGTGATTCCAGCCAACGGCACAGCCCCTCGTGGGTGGAGGCGTAACGCGGTTCATGGGTGAGGCCGGGTAGATGGGCTGCGCAGGGGGCGCTGCAAGTACGTCCCTGTAAGCTCGGTCGCCGCATCCATGCGGCTCACGCCCCTGCGCAGCCCATCTACCCGACCACGGACAAGTTCCGTGCGCGTCCACCCACGGAGAAGAAAAAGAAGATCAAAAGCGGATCGCGCGCTGCGCTTGCTCGTGTAAAGCCGAGCCCATGCTCGGCTCTACAAAAGGCGGCCTGACAGCCTGCTTTTGCTTTTGATCTTTTTTCTTCTCCGTGGGTGGCAGGCCACCGAAATCTGTCAGAGGCCGGTCGGGTTGGGTGCGCGGGGGTATCAGCCGCATGGGCCTGAGGCATGCCTCGGGCGGGTTGGGCAGGACGCCCAACCCCGGTCTTGCCGTGTGCGCAGGACTGCGCACACGAGCAAGCGGCTGCCAAGCCTCCAGGGACGGATTCACGGCGTCCCCCGCGCACCCGACCCGACCGGCCCACTCGCGGCTTCTGCTTTCAGCGACCAACCCAAACCCACCCACGAGGGGCTGCGCCGTTGGCTGGAAACTACAACCCGATGCCCGCGTCGCCTTCCGGCTCCAGCGCCTTCACCAGCACTGCCGCCTGCGTGCGGCTATGGCATTCGAGCTTCTTCAGGATCGCGGTGACATGCACCTTCACCGTGTTCTCGGCCAATCCCAGCGTATAGGCGATCTGCTTGTTGAGCAGGCCATCGGCCAGGCACAGCAGCACGCGGAACTGCTGCGGGGTCAGCTGGGCCAGGCGGCTGGCCAGCAGTGCGTCGGCCTCGGAGCGTTCGGCGGCCATCGCCGGGAACCACAAGCCGCCATCAAGGACCGCCTGCACGGCCTCGCCAATGGTCTCGGCCGGGGCCGACTTCGGGATGAAACCGGCGGCACCGAACTGCTGGGCGCGGCGGATCACACGGGGGTGGTCGTTGGACGAGAGGATCACCACCGGAATGTCCGGATGCGAGCCGCGCACGTGCAGCAGCGCGGAAAAGCCGTGCGCGCCGGGCATGGTCAGGTCGAGCAGCACCAGGTCCACGTCCTGGTGCGCGTCGAGGGCTTCGGCCAATGCCTCGGCGCTGGCGACCTCGCGCACCTGCGCCAGCGGCAGGCTCTGCCGCAATGACTGCACCACTGCCGAACGCAGCAGCGGGTGGTCATCGGCGATCAGGATGGTGTATTCGCTCATGCCGCCATTGTACGGGCAGGCCGTCGCCTCAGCGCCCTGCCGGCTCCACGCTGCTGCGCCAGGCATCGAGGAACTGGCGGCGCTTGAGTGCATCCAGGTACACCAGCAGGCCCGGGCCCAGCTGGATCGGGCGGCGGCTGCGGCCGGGCGCATCGTCGCCACGTGCGCTGCCGGTGACGATCGGCATCAGCCGTGCCTCGCGTGACAGCACCTGCTGGCCACGCGGCGACAACAGGTAGTCGAGGAAGCGCCGGGCTTCTTCCGGGTGTGGGCCGGTGCGTGGAATCACCGCTGTACGCAGTACCACCAGCGTGTAGTCCTCGGGCTCCACAATCGCCAGCGGAGCACCCGCGTCGATGCGCGCCTGCGCGTAAGAGCCGAGCACGTTGTAGACCAGCGACAGCTGTCCGCTGGCCACCTTGTCCAGCAGCACGCCGGTGCGCTCCTCGCGCACCACATCGTTGTCGCCCAGCGCGCCCAGCAGCGCACCGGCGATGCTGCCACGCTGCGCATCCTGCGTTGACAGCAGGTAGCCGACGCTGCTGCGTTCGATGTCATAGGTGCCGACCCTGCCGCGCAGCGGTGCGCCTTCGGCGCGCAACCGGTCCAGCAGTTGCCGGCGCGTGTGCGGCACCCTCGCAGCCGTCAGCGCGCGGGTGTTGTAGACCATCACCACCGGCTCGTAGCTGATGCCGAATGCCTCGCTGCGCCACTGCGCCCAGGCCGGCAGCGCGGCGGTCTGCGCGGAGCGGTGCGGCAGTGCATGACCATCGTTGACCAGCTTGGTCTGCAGGTCCATGCCACTGGAGATCAGCAGGTCCGGCGATGCCGGTCCGCCGCGGTCGTGCAGGTACCGCGCGTACAGGTCCTGGGTGATGATGTCCTCGTACACCACTTCGGTGCCCGGGTGCAGCCGCTGGTAGTCGGCGATGACCACCGCGAACACTTCGATGTCGGTGGTGCCGTGGATGCGCAGCTGCGCCGTGGTCTTTGCCTGTGCGGGAAAACGGCGCACATCGCCGGGCGCAGCCAGCACCGGCAGGGCCAACAGCAAGGCAAGGGCAGCAGCGAACAGACGGATCATGGACTGCTCCGGGGCAGGCGGATGGTGGCGATCAGCCCGCCCTGAGGACGATTGCTGAGGTCGATGCGGCCACCGTGGCTGTCGACCACACGCTTGACGATGGCCAGGCCCAGCCCGGCGCCACCGGACGGCGCCCCTTCGCCACGGGCGAAGCGCTCGAACACGCGTTCGGCATCGGCGGCGGCAATGCCGGCACCGTGGTCGGCGATAGTCAGCACGGCCTGCCCGCCTTCCACGGTCAATGCGATCTGCAACGGACCGTCGCCGCCGTACTTGAGTGCATTGTCGACCAGGTTCTTGATCGCTTCGCGCAGCAGCAGTGCATCACCATGCACCTGCACCGGCTCGGCGGTCATCGCCAGTTGCACGCGCGGTGCCGGGCCGGCCTGCGGCAGTGCTTCATGCAGGGCCTGGTGCACGGTCTCGGCCAGGTCCACCGCTGCAAAGCGCTGCAGGTGCGAGCGATGGATCACGCTGGCATCGCTGAGCAGCTGGTTGAGCAGCCGGCTCATGTGCGTGGCATTGCGCTCGATCGCCTGCAGGCTGCGCCGCATGTCTTCGGGGTCGTCGTCATCCAGCGCAAGCTGTGCCTGCGCGCGCAGGGCAGCCAACGGCGTGCGCATCTGGTGGGCGGCTTCGGCCATGAACGCACGCAAGGTCTCGTTGCTGCTGGACAGGCGTTCCATGAAGCGGTTCAACGCTGCCACCATCTGGTCCATCTCGCGCGGTACACGGGCATCCAGCGGCTTCAGGTCAGAGGGCTCGCGGCGTGACAGCTCGCGTTCCACCCGCACCAATGGCCGGAATGCGCGATGCACGCCAAAGGCCACCAGCGCCAGCAGCAGGCCGGACAGCACACCGATCGCCAGCAGTGCGCGGTTGACCATGTCCTGCGCGACCGCTTCACGCGCACGCCGGGTCTGGCCGACCTGCACCTGTACTTCGCCCTGCGCCGAGGCGGCGGCGAAACTGCGGCCGACCACCACGAAGCGCACGGTCTCGCCACTGTACGCCGCATCAAACAGCTGCGGTTGCGTGCCGGGCCGGCGCGGCGGCGCCGGCAGGTCGCCATAGCCGGTGATCAGGTTGCCACGGCTGTCGGCGACCCGATAGAACACGCGGTCTTCCGGGGCCATCGCCAGCAGGTCCAGCGCCGCATAGGGCAGATCGACCTGCCATTGGCCATCGACCAGGGCCACCGAATCGGCAATGGACAACGCCGAGGACACCAACAGGTGATCGTAGGAACGGTTGGCGGCGCGCTGGCCATAGCCGCGCGCGGCAAACAGCAGAGCCACCGCGAACACCGCCAGCAACGCGCCGAGGTAGAGCAGCAGCGTGCGCCGCAGCGAGCCCGGTGCGGCGTTCGCGGTACGCGCGTCAGCCATCGGCGTCGGCGCTGTCATCACTGGCTTCCAGCAGGTAGCCAACGCCGCGCACCGTGGTGATGCGCAGCGGTGCACCTGCCAGCTTCTTTCTCAGGCGCCCCACATACAGCTCGATGGCATTCGGGCCGGCTTCATCGTCGAAGCCGAACAGGCCATTGCCTATCTCATCCTTGCCGACCACCTGGCCGAGGCGGCCGACCAGAATCTCCAGCAGCCGGTACTCGCGGTTCGGCAGTTCGATCGGTTCGCCGTCGAGGCTGACCCGGTGCGCGGCATTGTCGAACTGGAAGCCACCGATCTGCACCACTTCGCTGGCCTGGCCGCGCGCGCGTCGCAGCAGCACGCGGCAGCGCGCTTCGAACTCGCGGAAATCGAACGGCTTGCCCAGGTAATCGTCGGCGCCGACGTCCAGCGCCTGCACACGGTCTTCGATGCCGTCGCGCGCGGTCAGCATCAGCACCGGTGTGCTGTCGCCGCGCTCGCGCATGCCGGCCAGCACGCGCAGGCCATCGAGCTTGGGCAGGCCGATATCCAGAACCACCAGGTCGAAGCTCTGGTAGCGCAGCACGCTGGCGGCCGCCAGGCCATCGGCCTGCCAGTCCACGGCGTGCCCACTGCGGCGCATGCGGCGGATGATCGCATCGGCCAGATCCGGGTTGTCTTCGACCAGCAGCAGGCGCATGGGCACGGGGGTGGGAGGGGAAACGAATGCTACCGCATGCCGCCGCCGCGCTTGCCGGGCGTGGCCCAGTGAGCGCAGTGGCCGGTTTTACGCTGCACCGCACAATCCGTTGACAGGACGATGACAGCTACGGCAACCCAGACTGCGGCCGCGCACCGTCCGGTGCCCACGATTGCCGCGCGCCTGGCGCGCACCTGGGAGGGTTTGTGGAATTCACGTTTGCCTGGCGGCGCCCTGCCGCCATGATGGCGCTGGCTGCCCTGTCGGCGCCGGCCTTTGCCGCCGAAGATGATCGTCCGGTCACGGCTTCGCTCGGAGGCCGCCTGCACCTGGACTTCGCCACCTTCGACAACGACAACCGCGGTACGCCGAACAAGGATGACACCGAGATCCGCCGTGCCTGGGTCGATGTGTCCGGCAAGTTCTTCGTGGTCGACTACAAGCTGGAAGCCGATTTCTCCGGCGACCGCGTCGAGGCCAAGGACGTGTACCTGGCACGCAGCTTCGGCAAGGCCGGCAAGCTCACCGTGGGCCAGTTCAAGCAGTACTTCTCGCTGGATGACCGCACCAGCTCCAACTACGGCAGCTTCCTGGAGCGCGGCAACGCCGGCACCACGCTGGCGCCGCTGTATCGCCTGGGCGCATCGTGGCAGGCCAACCCCGGCGACTTCACCTGGGCGGCCAGCATCTACAGCCTGGAAAGCATCGACGCCTGGCAGGTGAAGGGCCGCGCCGCCGGTGGCCGCGTCACCTGGGCGCCCTCGCCCAGCGAGGGCGACGTGCTGCACCTGGGCCTGTCGCTGGCCCGTGAGGCCTACGACAACCCGGGCGCCAACGGCGTCCCGGGCCTGAAGATCCGCCCGCGCCCGGCCGGCCACCTGTCCGACGAGAGCCGCCTGACCCTGGTCGACTTCTCCGCTGGCCGCGATACCGACGTCAACAAGTGGTCGCTGGAATACGCGCAGGTGCGCGGCCCGCTGTCGTGGCAGGGCGAGTTCAGTGGTGCCACCTTCGATGACGGCGCGCAGCGCGGTGACGTGATGGCCGCCTACGGCATGCTCAGCTGGTTCGTCACCGGCGAAAGCCGCGCCTACGACCGCAAGACCGGCCGCTTCGCGCGGGTGAAGGACATCCGCCACAGGGCCGGTGCCTTCGAAGTGGCACTGCGCTACGACCAGATGTGGGGCGCACAGCACCTCGACGGTGCAGCCGACCTGCGCCGCGGCAGCACCGAAGCGTGGACGCTGGGTGGCAACTGGTACCTGCGCGACAACCTGCGCTTCATGCTCAACGTGATCGAAAGCCGCAACCGCGACCGCCTCGCCGGGGTCACGGTGGACCGCACGCGCGCGGTCACCGGCCGCCTGCAGTACGACTTCTAAGCCCGACATTCCGGGCATTCCGCCCGGGCCCCTTCCACTCCCCCACGTCCTGTTTTCGCAAGGAGTCCGCAGATGATGCTGAGCATCCTCGGCTTTGGCATGGTCATTACGTTCATGTACTTGATCATGAGCAAACGCCTGTCGCCGCTCGTCGCCCTGATCACCATCCCCATCCTGTTCGCGCTGATCGGCGGCTTCGGCGCCAACATCGACGAGATGATGCTGGAGGGCATCAAGAAGATCGCGCCGACCGGCGTGATGCTGATGTTCGCCATCCTCTACTTCGGGGTGATGATCGACGCCGGCCTGTTCGATCCACTGGTGCGGATGATCCTGCGCTTCGTCAAGGGCGATCCGATGAAGATCGTGCTCGGCACCGCGGTGCTGGCGATGCTGATCTCGCTCGACGGTGATGGCTCGACCACCTACATGATCACCGTCTCGGCGATGCTGCCGCTGTACCAGCGGCTGGGTATGAACGCGCTGAACATGACCTGCGTGACCATCCTCGCCGGCGGCGTGATGAACCTGACCCCGTGGGGCGGCCCGACCGCCCGCGCGGCCACCGCGCTGCACGTGGACCCGGCCGATGTGTTCGTGCCGCTGATCCCGTCGATGGTGATCGCCTGTGCCGGCGTGCTGCTGCTGGCCTGGTACCTGGGCCTGAAGGAACGCCGTCGCCTGGGCGTGGTGACCCTGCCCAAGGGCGGCAGCTGGATGGACAACAGCGTGTCCGACGACAGCAACCCGCTGCCGACCGTGGAAGACGCCGAGGACATCAAGCGTCCGAAGCTGCTGTGGGTCAACCTGGCCCTGACCGTGGCGCTGATGACCGCGCTGATCATCGGCGTGCTGCCGATGCCGGTGCTGTTCATGGTCGGCTTCGCCATCGCCCTGGTGATCAACTATCCGAACCTGGCCGAGCAGCGCCGCCGCGTGGTCAACCACGCCGGTAACGTGCTGTCGGTGGTGTCGCTGATCTTCGCCGCTGGCATCTTCACCGGCATCCTCAACAACACCGGCATGGTCGAAGCGATGTCGCACAGCTTCCTGGCGGTGATCCCGGAATCGTGGGGCCCGTACCTGGCGGTGATCACGGCGGTGGCGTCGATGCCGTTCACCTTCTTCATGTCCAACGACGCGTTCTACTTCGGCGTGCTGCCGATCCTGTCCGAGGCCGCCGGCAACTACGGCATCACCCCGGTGGAAATGGCGCGTGCCTCGCTGGCCGGCCAGCCGGTGCACCTGCTCAGCCCGCTGGTGCCGTCCACCTACCTGCTGGTTGGCCTGGCCAAGGTCGAGTTCGCCGATCACCAGAAGTTCACCCTGAAGTGGGCCATCGCCATCTCGATGCTGCTGATGGTCGGCAGCCTGCTGTTCGGCCTGTACCCGCTCGCGGCCTGACCCCTTACCAAGGAGCCTTCTGCAATGACGCTTCGAATCGCTTACGTCACCAGCGGCATGGGCAGTGTCGGTACTGCCATCTGCCAGAGCCTGGCCCGCAGCGGCCACACCGTGGTCGCCGGTTGCGCGCCGAACTCACCGCGCAAGGCCAACTGGCTGCGCGAGCAGCGCGAACAGGGCTTCGACTTCATCGCCTCCGAAGGCAACGCGACCGACTGGGCCTCGACCAGCGCGGCGTTCGCCAAGGTCCGCGCCGAAGTCGGCGAGGTGGATGTACTGGTCAACAATTCCGGCGGCAGCCGCGACCTGCTGTTCCGGCAGATGACGGTGGAAGACTGGAACGCGGTGATCGCCTCCAACCTCAATGCGCTGTTCAACCTGACCAAGCAGGTGGTGGACGGCATGGCCACGCGGGGCTGGGGCCGCATCATCAACATCGGTTCGGTCAGCGCCCACAAGGGCCAGATCGGCCAGGTGAACTACGCCACCGCCAAGGCCGCGATGCATGGTTTCAGCCGTGCGCTGGCCGCGGAAGTGGCCTCGCGCGGGGTGACCGTCAACACGTTGTCGCCGGGCTATATCGCCAGCCAGGCCATCAGCAGCTTCCCGCCGGATGTGCTGGACCGACTGGCCGCCTCGGTACCGGTGCGACGCCTGGGCCGTCCGGAAGAAGTGGCCGGCCTGTGCGCGTGGCTGGCCTCGGACGAAGCCTCGTACGTGACCGGCGCCGATTATCCGGTCAACGGTGGCCTGTACATGGGTTGAGCCCGTCTCCACGCAGCGCGTGGACCGCCTCCCCCACGGAGTGCGCGGGGCCGGTGAACCTTCGCTCGCGAGGGGGATCCGGCCCCTTTTTTCTACCTGTACCCGGTGCGTGCTATACCGGCAGCATCCGTGCACCGGGAGTTCGCCCATGCAGCGTCTGTGGTGGGGAAACCTTGCGATCCTGCTGCCTGCACTGTGTGCGGCGACCGCACCCGACCAGTTGCCGATGGCTGACGATGTGCAGGCCGATCGTCTGGTCGAACTGACCCGCAGCTGGGGCGCACCATTGCCACGCGCGGCACGTCCGGAAGACCTTCGCGCCATGCTGCCGGCGACAGCGGCCGTCATCGAAACACCGTATGCGTTGCCGGGCATCACGCTGCCGCCGGTGGCCCTGTCCCCACCGCTTCGGATCACCGGCGGCATAGTCCTGCTGCAGGCCGATCGCCAGCACGTGCACTCCGTGCGCCTGGATGTCGGAGGCGTCTGTGTGACGCGTCGGCAGATCGTCCAGCGCCAGGCCGCGCCAGCGCATGTTCTTCCTCCTTCAGGCCACGCCCCGGAACAGGCATTGACGTTGAGCTACCCGGCCCCGGACCGATGGGTGAGCTACCTCTTTCCCGGATTGCATCACACGTGCGTCGCGGAGGTGATCCTCAAGCCGGCAGACGCATCGCCGCCATGACAAGAATGTTGCAGGACGCACACCACTGTCCTGCACCGTTCGTTGGTTTTCCGTAAAGAAGGTTTCATGTTCCGTTCGCATAGTGGCCATGCACCGCGCACGCGTGCCGGTGACCACCCCCAATGCAACGGACCACCATGCAGACCCGACACCTGACGATCGCCGTGGCGATCGCGCTCTCCGCCGCCGCCAGCGCCCATGCCGCCACCGCCGCCGATGCCGGCGCCAGCACCGATGCCGCGCTGAGCGCGCAGACGCTGGATACCGTCTCCGTGATCGGCCAGGGCGAGACCCGCCAGGTGCAGCGCATCACCGCCGTCGACAAGCAGGTGCTGCCGCCGGGCACCAGCGGCCAGAAGATCCTCGATCGCCTGCCGGGCGTGTCGGTGCAGTCCAACGACGCCTTCGGCGCCAACGAGGAATCGCAGACCATCAGCCTGCGCGGCTTCGACAAGAGCCGCCTGGGCTACACGCTGGACGGCATCCCGCTGGGCGACAACAGCTACGGCAACTACAACGGCCTGAGCATCGCCCGCGCGATCATCGCCGAGAACCTGGCCGGTGCCGAGCTGTCGCAGGGCATCGGTTCGCTGGGCGTGGCCTCGACCAGCAACCTGGGCGGCACCATCCAGTACTTCTCGATGGACCCGTCCACCGAATTCGGCGGTCGCGCCAGCGTCACCGTTGGCGACAACAGCCAGCGCCGTGGCTACCTGCGCGTGGATACCGGCGACATCAACGGCTTCTCGGCCTACGTGTCCGGCGTGCACCAGGACCAGGACATGTGGGCTGCGCCGTACCAGAACCAGACCACCCGCCAGTTCAACGCCAAGGCGGTGTGGAACGTGGGCGACCATCGTTTCGGTGCGTTCGTGGCCACCTCGCGCGCCAGC
This sequence comes from Stenotrophomonas sp. SMYL86, assembly GCF_036320025.1. Taxonomy (NCBI): domain Bacteria; kingdom Pseudomonadati; phylum Pseudomonadota; class Gammaproteobacteria; order Lysobacterales; family Lysobacteraceae; genus Stenotrophomonas; species Stenotrophomonas sp. SMYL86. The sequence goes on along the minus strand of NZ_JAWIRU010000015.1, from coordinate 59,747 downwards.
CAGGCCAACTACGCCTACCTGTCCAAGGACATGCTGGCCCGCGGCCTGGGCTATGACTGGAACATCTACGCACCGGACTGGGATCGAGCCGTGGCTGCTGCGTACTGCGCGCCGGGCACGCTGGACCGCAGCAAGTGCAGGTTCAGCGGTGGCGTCACCAGCATCGACGATGCGTACTACCAGAGCCGTGCACTGCGTGACGACAACCTGTACTCGGTGGATGCCGACCTGCGCCTGGGTGAGCAGGGGCGCCTGAAGCTGCTGGCCTACCACCACGACAACCGTGGCCAGGGCCACTGGTGGGCACCGGGCCAGCCGTCCTACCCGGGCACCGACAAGATGCTGCCGATCTCGATCCGCAGCACCAACTACACGATCAACCGTGATGGCCTGACCGCCGCACTGTCGTGGACGGTCGGTATCCACGAGCTGGAAGCCGGCCTGTGGTACGAGCAGAACGACCATAACGTGTCGCGCAACTTCTACTACATCAGCGGCCCGTTCCTGGACGACCTGTACCTGAAGAACCCGGACCGCCTGCTGTTCAACCAGGACTTCGACATCCGCACGCGCCAGTTCTACGTGCAGGACCGCATGCGCTTCCTCGACCAGCGCCTGACCGTGGACGTGGGCATCAAGAGCCCGAACACCCGCATGCGCGCCACCGCCAACCCGGGCGTGGAAACCAGCATCGCCTCAGGCACGCTGACTGCCAAGGAATCGGTGCTGCCGCAGCTGGGCCTGGGCTTCAAGCTCAACGCCAACAACGAGCTGTTCGCCTCGTATGCCGAAAACATCGCGGCCTTCGTCGGCGGTGGCAGCGGCGGCCCGCTGCAGGTGTCGCCGGAATCGTTCGCGGCCAGTGCCGGGCTGGAGCCGGAGAAGTCCAAGAGCCTGGAAGCCGGCTTCCGTACCTTCGGCGAGAAGTACCAGGCGTCGATCGCGGGCTACAACGTGAAGTTCGACAACCGCCTGCTGTCGCTGAACCCGTGCTCGAGCATCGAAGTCGGCACGCGTCCGGAGTGCGTGACGCGCTTCATCAACGTCGGTTCGGTGAAGAGCTACGGTGCGGAACTGACCTTCATCTTCAAGCCGATCGACGGCCTGCAGTGGTACAACGCGCTGTCCTGGAACAAGACCACCTACGAGGACGACTACCTGTCCGGCGGCGCGGTGGTGCCGGTGGCCGGCAAGATCACCGTGGATACGCCGCAGCGCATGGCCTCCAGTGAAATCAGCTGGAACCGCGATGGCTTCTTCGCCAGCCTGCGTGCCAAGTACACCGGCAAGCGCTACTACACCTACACCAACGACCAGTCGGTGCCGGGCGTGACCACCTTCGACGCCGGTGCGGGCTACGATTTCGGCCCGGGCCTGGGCCTGCGCAATGTGCGGGTGTCGTTGAACGCGACCAATCTGACCAACAAGCGCTATGCGGGCCAGCTGAGTTCGTTCGCACCGACCGATCCGGAGGGCAAGCGCTATGCGATCCACGCGAGCGCGCCGCGGCAGTTGTTCATGACGGTGGCGGCGGAGTTCTAAGTCAGAAGCGGGCGCTGCGGCGCATCAGTACCGCAGCGGGGCGAGGTGGGACGGGCCGAGGCAGGACACGCTGCAAGTACGTCCCTGTAGGCTCGGTCGGCGCATCCATGCGCCTCACGGCCCTGCCTCGGCCCGTCCCACCGCGCTCGACAATTTCCTGCGCCGGCGCGGAGGCAATGAAAAGCAAAAGCAAAGAGCCGGGCATTGCCCGGCTCTTTGCTTTTCAAGCGCAATCCCTCTGGTGGACCTGCTACCGCGCCCGCAGAAAACTGTCTGGAGGAGGCGGGGCACCCTGGCCAGGACCGTTGGCGCCATGGGCCAGTCGCATGCGACTGGCGGGTTGGGCAGGACGCCCAACCCCGGTCTTGCCGTGTGCGCAGGACAGCGCACGCGAGCAAGGCGCCATCGAGCACCATGGAGGGGCTTTTGCGTGTCCTGGCCAGGGTGCCCCGCCTCCTCCCCACCGATAGCAGGCAGGCGCTGGCGGGTCCGCCAACGCATTTCATTCCGGCGCCAGCTGGTCCATCCGTATCCGGTTGGCGAACAGCGAGAACGCCAGCATCCCGGCCAGGCCGTTCGCCCGGCTCATCCAGTGCGGCAGCCAGCGCGGCGGCTTCAGCACCCCCGCATCGAACAACGGCGCGAACGCGATCGCATCGGTCAGGCTCATCTTGCCCGCGAACAACCAACGGCAGACCTGCAGGCGGTCCTCGGCCAGCATGTGGCGGAAGAACGTGTGCACCGACACCAGGCCGCGCAGGTACACCGTGTCCTTGGTGAAGGCCAGGCCGCCACTCGGCGGTACCCCACGGAACACGCGCTGTGCCGAGGCGAAGCTCTCCTCCGCGTTCTGCCCGGCATCGCAGAAATAGCGGAACACTTCGATGAAATCGGCACCTTCGCGTGCCATCGCAATCGCTTCGGTACGCAGGCTGATGCGCTTGAGGCGCTCGATGTCGATGCTGCCGGTGATCTGCTCCGCGAAGGTGGCCAGCCCTTCCTGGGTTGCCGTCACCCGCGGCGAGGACAGTGCCAGGCTCGGCAGCACCGGCTGCTCGCGGCCGTTCAGGGCGGTCAGCGAATGCACCAGCGCTTCATGGTGGAACAGCTGCGCGCGGTCGTAGGCGCTGAAGCGTGCACTGGTGCGCAGGCGGATGCGGGTCGGGCCGGCGGCGGCCTTGGACACCAGCTCCGGGTCGAGCTGCACCTGGATGATGCGCGATTCGAAGAACGCGTCCAGATCGTTCTGCAGCTGCAGTTGCAGCGCGATGGCCGAGACCGGCACCTGTTCTTCCGGCGCCAGCAGTTCGTGGTCCAGTTCGGCGGCGATCTGGATGAAGTGGCGTGCAGCCTCACGCGTACTCGGGCCATTGCCCGGCAACGGCTGCTCGGGGGCGCCGAACAGCTGCACCGAACAGGTATCGACTGCAGCAGTGCCCAGCCCTTCCAGCAGCTGTGCGGCCAGGTCCCAGCTCTGCGCCGACTGCCGCACGTAGTGGCCCAGCGGGTGGCTGTCGTCGCAGTCGGCGGCGATCGCGGCCAGCGCGCGGCGTTCTTCGCTGAAGTCCAGCTTCGGGTAATCCACCTTCGGCAGTACCGGCTGGCCACGCGCCACGCTGTCCAGGAACGGTGCCTGCAGCGTCGCCGGCCAGCTGGTCAGGCCCAGCAGGCGGATGCCTCCCACGGCCTCGACCAGGCGCGCATCGAGCGCTGCATGGTGGGCCACGTCACGGTCCAGCGTCGCAGTCGGTTCCATGCGCGGACTATAGCGCCCTGCCCGCACGTTGGTAGGTGCAATGGATCGGGTAGCTGCCAACCTTGGTTGGCATCCGCTGAAGGCGGACTTCGGATACATCCGTGCCAACCAAGGTTGGCACCTACCAGGAGCGGGCAGTTGGCATCCACCCGAAGCAGGCAGAGGCGGGTTTCATTGCAGGGGTCAGAGCCCATTGCGGTTCAATGGGATCCGACCCCGCGATACCGATCAACGCCTGCGCGGCTTGCCGGCCGGGCGGAACTGCTGGCCCTTGCCCTTCTTGCCACCGCGTTCCTGCGCGGTCTCAGCCTGGCGTACTGCCAGCTTGGCGGCAGCGGCGGCCACTTCTTCCTTCAGCTTGAAGTAGTTCAGCAGCCGGCTCTCTTCAATCTCGCCGGCCTCGATCGCTGCACGCACGGCACAGCCCGGTTCCTGCTGGTGCTTGCAGTCGTTGAAACGGCACTGTGCGGCCAGCGCTTCGATGTCCGCGAACCCACCCTCGGACAGGGTCTCTTCGCCGGTCGGCTTCAGCTCGCGCATCCCGGGGGTGTCGATCAGGCAGGCGCCGGTCGGCAGCGGCATCAGCGCGCGGTGCGTGGTGGTGTGGCGTCCACGCGAATCGTTGGCGCGCACTGCGTTGGTCTTCATCCGCTGCTCGCCGAGCAGGGTGTTGGTCAGCGTGGACTTGCCGGCACCGGAGGAACCGACCAGCACCACCGTGCGGCCCGGGCCCAGCCACGGCTGCAGCACCGCCACGCTGTCGGCATCCAGGCCGTTGATCGCATGCAGCGCGATGCCCTGCATCTCCAGCTCTTCCAGCACCGCCAGTGCGTCTTCGCTGTACTCGGTCTGGTCGGCCTTGGTCAGCACCACCACCGGTTCTGCACCGCCACCACCGACCAGCAGCAGGTAGCGTTCGATGCGGCGCGGATTGAAGTCGGCATCCAGGCCACAGACGATGAACACCGTATCGATGTTGGCGGCGATCACCTGCTGGTGGTAATGCTCGCCGGCCGCACCGCGCTTGATCGCGGTACGCCGTGGCAGCAGGGCGACGATGCGGATGCCATCGAGCAATACCCAGTCACCCACCGCTGGCCGTTCATGGCTGGGGAAGCGCGGGCGCTGCCATTCCGGCAGCGACTCGGCCTTGATCGACGCATCCGGGCCATCGGCCACCACGTAGTGGGTGCGGTGCTGTTCGATCACCCGTGCCGGGCGGGCCTGCGGATGTGCGGCCATCGCGGCCTGCCAGTCGGCCTGCTGCGCCGGGCCCGGCCAGGGCCAGCCAATGGTCTGCAGGGCGATGAAATCGGGGGTCTGGGTCATCGCCGCCATTCTACCTGTGCCGGCGCCCTGCCAGCCCAGCAATGACGGGCCCGGAGCCCTTGCCATGCATTGCAGCAATTCCGGTAGGATGGAAGCCCCATGCCTTTTGACGGCCCAGCCCCCATGTCCACCAACTCGCCCAAGCCCCTGGCCATCCGCGAGCGCCTTTCCGAAGTGCGCTACGAAATCCGCGGAGAACTGGCGCGGCGAGCCCGGGAGCTGGAGGCGCAGGGCCGCAAGCTGATCAAGCTCAACATCGGCAATCCCGGCGCCTTCGGTTTCCGCGCGCCGGAGCACCTTCAGCGTGCGATCGCCGACGACATGGGCCGCACCGACCCCTACACGCACCAGCAGGGCCTGCCGGTCGCGCGTGAAGCCATCGCCAGCTACTACGCCCGCCGTGGCGCGCCCGATGCGCACCCGGACCGCGTCTTCCTCGGCAATGGCGTCAGCGAACTGATCGACCTGTCGCTGCGTGCGCTGCTCAATCCCGGCGACGAAGTGCTGGTGCCCTCGCCCGACTACCCGCTGTGGTCGGCCTCGACCATCCTCAACGATGGCCGCCCGGTGTACTACCGCTGCGCACCGGAGAACGGCTTCCAGCCGGACCCGAGCGAGATCGAGACGCTGGTGTCCTCGCGCACCCGCGCCATCGTGCTGATCAACCCGAACAACCCCAGCGGCGCCAGCTACCCGCGCGAACTGCTGGAGCGCGTGGTCGAGATCGCGCGCCGCCACAACCTGCTGTTGCTGGTTGATGAGATCTACGACCAGATCCTGTACGACGACGCGGTGTTCCAGCCGGTCGCGCCGCTGGCCGGTGATCATCCGTGCCTGACCTTCAGCGGCCTGAGCAAGGTGCACCGCGCCTGCGGCTGGCGCGTGGGCTGGGCCCACCTCAGCGGCGACGATGCCCGCCTGGGTGACTTCCGCGCGGCACTGGACCTGTTGGGCGCGCTGCGCCTGTGCGCCAACGTGCCGGGCCAGTACGCCATCGAGGCCGCGGTGAACGGCCCGGACACCATTTCCGAGCTATGCACGCCGGGCGGCCGCCTGTATGAAACCCGCCGCGCGGTGATCGAGGCCTGCGAAGCCAGCGAGCACCTGTCGCTGGTCGCTCCCGCCGGTGCGCTGTACGCGTTCCCGGCCGTGGTAGGCGCTGCGGCAAAGGGCTTCGACGACCACAGCTTCGCGCTGGACCTGATGAACAACGAGGGCGTGCTGGTAGTGCCGGGCTCGAGCTTCAACGTGCCCTACCGCCACCATTTCCGCGTGACCCTGATGCCGGAAGCCTCGGTGATGCGCGATGTGTTCGCGCGAATCGACCGCGTGCTGGCACGGCGTGCCGAGGACGCGACCAAGGTCGTGCCGCTGAAGCCGCGCCGTTCGGTGGCCTGACCTGTGACCCTGTCCTACCTGGCGCTGGGCGATTCGTACACCATCGGTGAAGCGGTTGCAGTCGAAGGCCGCTGGCCGCACCAGCTGGCTGCCGCGCTGCGTGCACAGGGCACTGAGCTGTCCGATCCGCAGACCATTGCGACCACCGGCTGGACCACCGACGAACTCGATGCGGGCATCGATGCGGCCGCGCCGCAGGGGCCGTTCGATTTCGTCAGCCTGCTGATCGGCGTCAACAACCAGTACCGCGGGCGTCCGCTGGACGAATACCGCAGCCAGTTCCAGGCCCTGCTGCAGCGGGCGATCGGCTTCGCTGGCGGTGACGCAGGCCGCGTGCTGGTGCTGTCCTTCCCCGATTGGGGTGCGACCCCGTTCGGCGCCGGCAGTGGCCGCGACCTGGCCGCCATCGAGATCGAGACCGACGAGTTCAACGCGGCTGCCGAGGTGATCAGCACCCAGCAGGGCGTGGCCTTCGTCGACATCACCGATATCAGCCGTGACCACGGTGACGACCCGGCGATGATTGCCGAAGACGGCCTGCACCCTTCGGCGCGGATGTACGCGCTGTGGAGCGCGCGCGCTCTGCCGGTGGCCGCGCATCTGCTTGGCGGCACGGACTGAGGCGATGGACGGCACGCCACGGAACGGCCCGCCCCTGCCCTGCACGCCCCTGACCGCCCCGCAGGCCCGCTTGATCGCCGACGCATTCCGGCCAGCGCAGGCCTGGGGCAGCCGCCGCGACTACTACTACACCCGCGGCAAGCTCGGCAGCGATCCGCTGTACGACGGCGTGCTGCAGCATCTGCCTGACGATGGGCAGCCGGTGCTGGACCTGGGCTGCGGGCTGGGCCTGTTCGCCCATGTGCTGCGCCAGCGCGGCGGTACCCAGCATTACCTGGGCGTGGACGTGGATGCCGGCAAGATCACCCGCGCGCAACGTGCTGCCGCCGACCTGCAGGACGTGCGCTTCGACTGCGTGGATGTGCAGGCGCCGCTGCCGGCGCACGCCGGGCACGTCCTGCTGCTGGACGTGCTTCAGTATCTGGACGCGGGCCCACAGCAGGCCCTGCTGCGCGCGGCCAGCGCGCAGGTGGCCCACGGCGGCTGCCTGTTGCTGCGTACACCGCTGGCCACCGGCGATGGCCGCGACCGCACCACGCGGGTGGCCGACCGGCTGGCCTGGCTGATCGGCTGGATGGGCACACGACCGCGCCACTATCCCGATCCGCAGGTGTTGCAGGCGACATTGATCGAGGCCGGATTGCAGGTGACGTCGCCCCGGCCGCTGCACGGGCGTACCCCGTTCAACAGCTGGCTGCTGGTGGCGCACCGCATCCGGTAGCGCGGGGCCATGCCCGGCGGATTCCATCCATGCCGCTGCGCTCGCCGGGCGTGGCCCGGCGCTACCGGTTATCCGGCCGGCAGCTGCGCCTTCAGCCCGCGCTCGTGCAGCGCCTGCAGCACGCGCTCGATGATCACCAGGTTGTGCCCATGGGCGGCACCTTCGTGCAGCAGCACGATCGCGCCCGGGCGCAGGTCTGGCAGCAGCCGTGCCAGCACGCCGTCCGGCGTGCAGCCGACGCCGTCGTAGCCGCGCGCGCTCCAGCCTACCCGGACCAGCCCCAACCGCTGCAGCACCGGCGCCACGAACGGATTGGTCATGCCCACCACCGAGCGGTACCAGCGCACCGGCTGGCCGCTTACCGCCTGCAGGGCATGCTGGCAGCCCTCGATCTCGGCGCGCATCGCCGCCGGGCCCAGCCGCCAGAAGCGCGCCTGCGGATGGCTGTGGCTGTGATTGCCCAGGTCATGGCCACGGCGCAGGATCTCCTGCACCAGTTCCGGCTGTGCCAGCGCACGTTCCCCCACCAGGAAGAAGGTGGCGCGTGCCTGGTGGCGGTCCAGCAGGTCGAGCACGGCGCGGGTTTCCGGACCGGGGCCGTCATCGATGGTCAGCCATACCGTGTTGCCGGCCTCCGGCAGTCGGCTCAGCACCGGCGCATAGAAGCGGCTGTTGGGCAGGAACACCGGCACCATGAACAATGCGTGGCTGGCCACCATCAGCGGCAGCCCCCACTGCCAGCCGGCCAGGGCCCAGACCAGGATCACGACCAGCTGCGACGCCACCAGCCAGGGCAGCCAGCGCCAGGGGCGGGCCGGGATGCGATGCAATGTTCCTGCGTTGCTCATCCCCCATGATGCCATGGGGGTTAGAATTGATGATTCGAATTCCCGGAACCCCGACGTCCATGTCCCTCGATCCCGCCCTGCGTTCGCGCATCGAATCCATCCTCAACGCCAACCGCGTCGTGCTGTTCATGAAGGGCCAGCCGTCGATGCCGCAGTGCGGTTTCTCGGCCAAGGCCGTGGGCGCCCTGCAGGACCTCGGCGTCGAGTTCGCCCACGTCAACGTGCTGGCCGACCAGGAAATCCGTGAAGGCATCAAGGCCTACGGCGACTGGCCGACCATCCCGCAGCTGTACATCGACGGCGAACTGGTCGGCGGCAGCGACATCGTGCTGCAGATGGCCGCCAGCGGCGAGCTGAGCAGCGTGCTGGGCCTGGCTGCGCCGGACCGTACCCCGCCGAGCATCACCGTCACTCCTGCCGCCGTGGAAATGCTCAAGGGCGCGCTGGCCGATGCTCCGGGCGCTGCCCTGCAGCTGTCCATCGACGCCGGTTTCCAGCCGAACTTCCAGCTGGCCCCGCACGACGAAGGCGCGATTGCCGCCGAGTCCAACGGCCTGCGCGTGCAGTTCGACCTGGCCAGCGCGCGTCGCGCCAACGGCATCACCATCGACTGGGTGGACGACATCCGCGGCAAGGGCCTGGCGATCGACAACCCGAACGCGCCCAAGCCGGTGCAGGAAATCAGCGTGCGCGACGCCGACGACCTGGTGCGTGCCGGCAACATCACCCTGGTGGACGTGCGCCCGGCCGACGAGCGCGCCATCGCAGCCGTCGGCGTACCGTTCAAGAGCTTCGACGGCAACGGCCGCGCCGCGCTGGAAGCCCTGCCGAAGGACACCGCACTGGCCTTCATGTGCCACCACGGTGGCCGCAGCGCGCAGGCCGCCGAGCAGTTCCGCGCCCTCGGCTTCACCAAGGTGTTCAACGTCACCGGCGGCATCAACGCCTGGTCGGAAGACGTCGACAACGGCGTGCCGAAGTACTGATCGGCACTGAAAAAGGGGACGGAGGGAATTAAGTCGTTTGTGGCAAAAACGACTTAATTCCCTCCGTCCCCTTTTTCTTAGCCGGCGAACCCGCCTTCGGCCAGGTAATCCAGTTCTTCCGGCGTGGGGATGCGGCCCAGCACGGCGTTGCGATGCGGGAAGCGCCCGAAACGGCGGATGATGTCGCGGTGCAGTTCGGCGTACTGCAGGTATTCCTTGTCACCCAGCACGTCGAACATCGCCACCGAGCGGTCCTGGTCCAGCGGATCCTCGGAGTGCTCGAACGGCAGGTAGATGAAGGCGCGCAGCTTCGGCACCAGCTGCAGGTCCAGGCCCTCCTCGATGGCACGCATGGCGTAATGCCGGGCCAGGCCATCGGTGGCGTAGGAATGGGCAGTGCCCCGGAAGCAGTTGCGCGGGAACTGGTCCAGCAGCAGCATCAGGGCCAGCGCCCCTTCGGCACTGCCCAGCCAATGCTCGCGCCCGCGCGAAGCGGCGGCGAAATGCTCATCCAGAAACAACTGGCGGAACTGCGCGTCGAACGCGTCGTCGCGGGCGAACCACTTCGCAGGGCCCGCCTCCTTCCAGAATTCCACCACTTGCGCGGCAACGTCCATTACCTACTCCCAGGCCCGGACGCCCCGCGCCCGGCCTTCATCATCATTCGTCGAAGCGCAGGTGGCGGACCGACTTGCCGTTGCGCCGGATAAGCTTAAGCGCCTCGATGCCGATCTGGATATGGTTTTCCACGAACTGGGAGCTGACCTTGGCATCGGAGGCCTCGGTCTTGACCCCGTCCGGGATCATCGGCTGGTCCGAAACCAGCAGCAGCGCGCCGCTGGGGATGTGGTTGGCGAAGCCGGCGGCGAACACCGTGGCCGTTTCCATGTCGATGGCCATGCAGCGCATTGCCCGCAGCCGCTCCTTGAAGGCCTCGTCGTGCTCCCAGACCCGGCGGTTGGTGGTGTAGACGGTGCCGGTCCAGTAATCGTGGCCGAGGTCGCGGATCATGGTTGAAACCGCACGCTGAAGCGCGAAGGCCGGCAGCGCCGGTACTTCCGGCGGCAGGTAGTCGCCCGAGGTACCCTCGCCACGGATCGCCGCGATCGGCAGCACCAGGTCGCCCAGCTGGTTCTTGCGCTTGAGACCACCGCACTTGCCCAGGAACAGCACCGCCTTGGGCATCACCGCCGACAGAAGGTCCATGATGATCGCGGCATTGGGACTGCCCATGCCGAAGTTGATCATGGTGATGCCATCGATGGTGGCACTGGCCATCGGCCGGTCCAGGCCGATGACCGGCGCGCCGGTCAGCTCGGAGAACGTATGCAGGTAGCCGCCGAAGTTGGTCAGCAGAATGTGCTGGCCGAACTGGTCCAGCGGTACGCCGGTATAGCGCGGCAGCCAGTTGTCGACGATTTCCTGCTTGCTCTTCATGGGCAGTCCGGTACGGCGGGGGACCGGGTATTTTCAGCCACCCGGCCGGTGCCGTCGAGCCACCGTCGACAGGCCTGTGAAGAAGGTCACTTGGCAAGCCCGCCGCCTCCGGGCTAGCGTCGACGGTTGGACCAGCTGCAAGGGGAACTGCATGGCATCGACGTTGTTGCGCGCCGGGGTAGCCCTGGCACTGCTTTCATTGAGCACGGCTCCGGCGGTGGGCGCCTCGCGCTTCGTCGCCGATCCCTACCCCAGCACCTACCAGGCGCATCCCGATGCGCCGGTGCTGATCCAGAACGCCACCGTGCTGACCGGCACCGGCCAGCGCCTGGACAATGCCGACGTGCTGCTGCGCGAGGGCCGCATCGTCGCCGTTGGCCGCCAGCTGCAGGCCGATGCCGGTGTCACCCGCATCGATGCGCAGGGCAAGTGGGTCACCCCCGGCCTGATCGACGTGCACTCGCACCTGGGCGTGTACCCCAGCCCCGGCGTCGGCGCGCACAGCGACGGCAACGAGATGACCGCGCCGGTCACCGCCAACGTCTGGGCCGAACACTCGGTGTGGCCGCAGGACCCGGGCTTCGCCACCGCGCTGGCCGGCGGCGTGACCAGCATGCAGGTGCTGCCGGGCTCGGCCAATCTGGTGGGTGGCCGCGGCGTGACCCTCAAGAACGTACCCGCGGTGACCTACCAGGCGATGAAGTTCCCCGGTGCACCCTGGGGCCTGAAAATGGCCTGCGGCGAGAACCCCAAGCGGGTCTATGGCGAAGGCAAGGGCGTGACCCCAGCCACGCGCATGGGCAACGTGGCCGGCTACCGCGCCGCCTTCATCGATGCCGCCGACTACATCGCCAAGAACAAGCCGAAGCCGGCCAAGCGCAAGGGTTGGTTCGGCAGCGACAAGGGCGACAGCGCCGGTGATGCCGGCGGCAAGCGCGATCTCAAGCTGGACACGCTGGCCGGTGCGATCGAAGGCGACATCCGCGTGCACATCCACTGCTACCGCGCCGACGAGATGGCCACCATGCTCGATCTGGCCAAGGAATTCGGCTTCAAGGTAGCCGCCTTCCACCACGGCGTGGAGGCCTACAAGCTGGCCGACCGGCTGGCCGCCGACGGCGTCTGCGGTGCGCTGTGGGCCGACTGGTGGGGCTTCAAGATGGAAGCCTTCGACGGTATCCCGGAGAACATCGCGCTGGTCGACCGGCCGAAGAACAGCTGCGCCATCGTCCACTCCGACTCACCCGAAGGCATCCAGCGCCTGAACCAGGAAGCGGCCAAGGTGATGGCGTCCGCGCGCCGCGCGCGCATGCCGGAGATCACGCCCGAACATGCCATCACCTGGATGACCGCCAACGCCGCCAAGGCACTGGGCATTGAAGGCCAGACCGGCACCCTGGAGGCCGGCAAGATGGCCGATGTGGTGGTCTGGAACGGCAATCCCTTCAGCTCGTACGCGCTGGCCGAGCAGGTCTTCATTGATGGCCGCAGGTTGTACGACCGCAGTGCACCGGCAGCGACGCCGCGTTCCGATTTCCAGCTTGGCCAGGAGGTGCGCTGATGGGCGTGTTGAACAAGCGTCGCCGGGCATGGCCCGGCGCTACCTTGGTTGCGCTGTTGTTGATGACAACCGCAGCCTCGGCGCAGGACCTGCTGGTGCGCAACGCGACCGTGCATACGGCCAGCACGCGTGGCAGCCTGCAGAACGCCGATGTGCTGGTGCAGGGCGGCATCATCCGCGCGGTGGGCAACGGCCTGTCGGCGCCGGCCGGCGCCAGCGTGGTCGAGGCCAATGGCCGTCCCCTGACACCGGCACTGTTCGGTGGCATCACCGAGACTGGCATCGAAGAAGTTTCCGGTGAATCGAGCACGGTGGACAGTTCTCTGAAGCTCGGTGAGCAGCCACTGCGGCCGGAATTCGACGTCACCCTCGCCTACAACCCGGCCTCAGTGCTGATTCCGGTCACGCGCCTGGAAGGCTTCGGCTTCACTGCGCTGGGCGCTGCCACCGGCGGTGGTTTCGTCGCCGGCCAGGGCGGCGTGATGCGGCTCGATGGCAGCACCGATCCGATCGGCCCGCGTGCCCTGTTCCTGCGCATCGGCGCGGCCGCCTCCGAACTGACCGGGCATTCGCGCGCCGCGCAATGGATGCTGTTGCAGCAGATGATCGACGAAGCACGCGGCCAGGTGGCTGCGGACTCGCCGCACGCGCTGCTGACGCCGGCCGGACGCCGCACGCTCAGTCGCTACCTGGCCGGCCAGGGCCGCATCGTGGTGGAGGTGGATCGCGCCGCCGATATCCGCCAGCTGCTGCGCTGGGCCACCCGCGAAAAGGTGAAGATCGCCATCGCCGGTGCCAGCGAAGCCTGGCAGGTGGCCCCGGAGCTGGCCGCCGCGCACGTGCCGGTGTTCGTCGACGTGCTGGCCAACCTGCCGGCGAGCTTCGACCAGCTCGGCGCCACCCTGGAAAACGCCGCGCGCCTGCAGCGTGCCGGCGTGGCGGTTTCCTTCGTGCAGCGCGGTGACGCCACCCACAACGCGCGCAAGATGCGCCAGCTGGCCGGCAACGCGGTGGCCAACGGTCTGCCGTGGGCCGATGGCCTGGCTGGGCTGACCCGGGTGCCTGCACAGGCATTCGGGGTGGCCGACCAGATCGGCAGCATCGAGCCGGGCAAGCGCGCCGACCTGGTGCTGTGGGAGGGCGATCCGCTGGACGTGGCGCACTATGCCGAGCAGGTCTGGCTGGGCGGCCGTGCGATGCCGATGCGCTCGCGCCAGACCGAACTGCGTGACCGCTACCTGCAGCGCAACGCGCAGCCCTGACCGCACACGAGGACACACCGATGGCGACACTGCGCTGGTACTTCGACCTCATCTCGCCCTACTCCTACCTGCACTGGCAGAAGCTGAAGCAGCTGCCGCAGTTCGCGCAGATCCAGACCGTGCCGATCGCCTTCGGTGCGGTGCTGCATCACCTGGGCAACCTGGGGCCGGCCGAGATTCCGGCCAAGCGCCGCTTCATCTACCGCCAGCTGTTGTGGACCGCGCAGGCCGAGGGCACACCGCTGCGATTCCCGCCCGGCCATCCGTTCAACCCGCTGCCCGCCCTGCGCCTGTGCCTGGCCGCGGGTGCCAGCGTGCAGGCGGTGGACGTCCTGTTCGACTGGATCTGGCGCGACGGCAACGCGGCCGACAGCCCTGACGCCCTGCGCGAACCGGCCGCACAGCTGGGTATTGACGATGTCGCCAGCGCCATCGCCGACCCGGCGGTGAAGGAGCAGCTGCGCCGTAACACCGAGGCCGCAATTGGCGCCGGGGTGTTCGGTGTGCCGACCCTGGCTATCGATGAGGAGCTGTTCTGGGGCAACGACGCGCACCCGCTGATGGCGGCGGTGCTGGCCGATCCGGGCCTGCTGCGGCAGCCCGAATGGCTGCGCCTGGCCACCCTGCCGGTGGCGGTGCAGCGCAGTCGCTGAACAGGGCGTGGCGCGCTTCCCTCGCGCGCCTGGCTGGGATTTGAGATAGATTTCACGTTTCCGAACCTACAACCGCCCTGGAGGGGGAGCCGCGGATGCGCATCGGAATCGTCGTCGACTCGGCCTGCGACCTGCCGCCGGACTTCATCGCCACCCACAACATCGTGCTGCTGCCGATCACCGTACGCATCGGCGAAGCGGTGCTGGCCGATCATCGCGATGAACAGGCCACACTGAGCTTCCTGCACGCGCACGTGGCCGAACACGGTGCTGAAGCGGAAACCATCCCCTTCAGCGTCAACCAGATCCGCGACCTGTTCCTGCAGCAGTTGGTGATCGATTACGACCACGTGTTCTGCATGACCATCACCAAGACCCGCAGCCCGATCCATGACAACGCGCTGCAGGCCAGCTTCGCCATCCTCAACGACTACAAGCCGGTGCGGCAGGCGGCGGGTTACAACTCGCCGTTCGCGCTGCGCGTGCTCGACACCCAGAACCTGTTCGCTGCGCAGGCGGTGACCGCAGTGGAAGCTGTGCGCCTGCGCGACAGCAACGCCAGCGTGCAGCAGATCCGCGAGCGGCTGGAGGAGTTGGCCAGCAACGTGCACGGCTACATGGTCACCCGTGACCTGTACTACATGCGCGCGCGTGCGCGGCACAAGGGCGACCGCAGTGTCGGCCTGCTCAGCGCCGCACTGGGCAGTGCGCTGGACATCAAGCCGGTGCTGCACGGTTACCGCGGCGAGACCGGACCGGTGGCCAAGATCAAGGGCTTCGACAACGCCGTGCAGAAGTTGTTCGCGGTAGTTGGCCAGCGCGTACGCGCCGGGCTGATGACACCGACGGTGTGCGTCAGCTACGGCGGTGAGCTGGAAGAGCTGCGCACCCTGCCCGGCTATGCACAGCTGAAAGAGGTCTGCGCCACCCACGGCGTGACCGTGTACGAATCGGTGATGAGCCTGACCGGCATGGTCAACGTCGGCAAGGGCGCAGTCACCGTGGGCTTCGCCGATGGGCCGCATCGGTTCGAGTGAGGCCCCGACGCGGCGCGGATCTGCACATCGATTCCACCGCGGTTATGCCAGTCTTCCCGCACTTCAAGGAGAACTCCATGCCTGCGCAGTACCACATCAGCCTGCCCGACCCGTCCAAGGCCCGCGGCAACGATCCTGACCTGTCCTTCCATTCGCAGGGCGCCGCCGGTTTCGCCGAAGAGCTGCAGGATGCGCTGCGCAATGGCAGCCTGTTCGAGCGCTGGAAGGCCAAGCAGCCTGACCCGGATGCGGTGGAACCGCAGTGGGGCGTGACCGACCCGGATGCCACCGTGACCGGCGAGCAGAAGGACCTGCGCATCAACCTGGTGGCCACCACCCGCATCGACAGTGACGTGTTCAAGCAGCGCCTGCGCCTGCTGGCAGGCCACCATTGGGAACTGCGCGACGTGCGTTGAGGCCCCGCTCTGGTAGATGCCAACCTTGGTTGGCGCCTCCTAAAAGAGCTGCCAACCAAGGTTGGCAACTACCGGGGCACACGGTAGTGGGGGGGGGGGGGGGGCGCCCCCCCCCCCCCCCCCCGGGGGGGGCGCCGCGCGGCGGCGCGCAGCCCGCGCCCCG
>NZ_JAWIRU010000015.1:0-44007 GCF_036320025.1 Stenotrophomonas sp. SMYL86 | reverse complement strand
GGGCCCCCGGGGGGGCCGGCCGCGGCCCCCCCCCCCCCCCCCGCCGGGGGGGGCCCCCCCCCCCCCCGGCACTACCAGCCGCCGCCCAGCGCGCGGTACAGCTCCACCCGTGCGATCGCGGCCGTGGCCTGGCTGTTGGCCAGCGCGGCCTGGTTGTCCAGCGCGATGCGCTGGGTGGTCAGCACATCCAGCATGTCGACCACGCCAGCCTGGTACTGCCGGCGCGCCGCGCCCAGTGCGCTCTCGCTCTCGTCCACCGCCACATGCAGCTGCACCGTGCGCTGCTGCTCGGCGGCATAGCCATCGATGGCGTCGTCCACTTCATGCCAGGCCTGCAGCACGGTACGGCGGAACTGCAGCGCCGACTGTTGCTGCTGCAGCCTGCTCAGCGCAAGGTTGGCCTTCAGCCGCCCGCCCTGGAAGATCGGTATGCTGATGGACGGCCCGATGCTGAAGCGGTGCGCGTTCCACCCATCCAGATCATCCAGCTGCTTGGCCTGGAACCCAGCGTCGCCATTCAAGGTGATGCGCGGCAGGAAACTGGCCTTGGCCACGCCGATGCCGGCGGTTGCCGCATGCAGTGCCGCTTCGGCACGACGGATGTCCGGGCGACGCTCGGCCAGTTCGCTGGGCACCCCCACCGCTACGGCCGGCAGCGCCGGCCAGTCGCGGCGTGCATCCTGCAGCTGCGCGTCCAGCGCCTGCGGCGGCTGCGCCAGCAGGAACGCCAGCGCATTGCGCAGCTGCGATTCACGATGCCGCAGCGGCGCGATGCGGGCCTGCAGCGCTGCCACCTGCGCGGACGCGCTGGACACCTGCAGCGTGCTGGCCACGCCCTGTTGCTGGCGTGCCTCGGTCAGGCGCTTCATGTCGAGGGCGATGCTGAGGTTGTCCTCGGTGATCGCCAGCAGCTGCCGCGTCGCGCGCAGCTGCAGGTAATCACGCGCGGTTTCCGCCAGCAGCGCGATGCGCACCGCGTGTGCATCCTCCTCGGCCATCTGCACGCGTGCGTCGGCCGCTTCCACCTGGCGGCGCACACGCCCCCACAGGTCCAGTTCCCAGCTCAGGCCGATGCCGGCCTGGAACAGCCCGTAGTCATCACGGCCGCCGTTGCCGGACGGATCATTCAGGCCCACCTCGCTGTTGCGTGCACGCACGCCACTGGCGCTCGCGCTGACGCTGGGCAGGCGATCGGCGGCGGTGATGCCACGTGCGGCGCGGCTCTGCTGCACGCGGTTGGCCGCCAGCTGCAGGTCCAGGTTGGCCGCCAGCACCTGGCCGGCAAGCTGCCCCAGCAGTGGATCGTCGAAGCCGGCCCACCAGGCCGCGTCCTGGTCGATGGCGTTGCCGGCGACCGCCTCACCCTGCCAGTGGCTGGGCAGCTCCGCCTGCGGGCGTACGAAATCCGGACCCATCGTGCAGGCAGCCAGGGCCGTGCACAGGCTGGCCGCAACGAAGGTGCGGAACAGGGTGACTGCGCTCATGCACCCTCCCCGCTCTTGTGGCCCGGACTGTGCTGCACGCTCTGCGCGCGGGCGCGGCTGCCCAGGTCAACACTGGCTTCCACCGACATGCCGGCACGCAGCTGGTCCAGCAGTGGCTGGCCGGGTTCCAGCACGATCTTGACCGGAATGCGCTGCACCACCTTGGTGAAGTTGCCGGTGGCGTTTTCCGGTGCGACGGCGGCGAAGGTGACGCCGGTAGCCGGTGCGATGCTGTCGATGTGCCCGCGCAGCGGCTTGCCCGGGAACACGTCCACCTTCAGTTCAACCTGCTGGCCGGCCTGCATGCGGGTCATCTGCGTTTCCTGGAAGTTGGCGACCACGAAGGCGCGCTTCAGCGGTACCACCGCAGCCACCGGCGTACCCGGGGTCAGGTAAGCGCCCACGCGTACCGCACGGCGGCCGACCATGCCGTCGATCGGCGCGCGCAGCACGGTGTGCGACAGGTCCAGTTCGGCACGCGCCTGCGCCGCTTCTGCACGCTGTACCGCCGCCTGCGCGGCCTGCACGCCAGCGCTGAGGATGTCGGTGCGCTGGCGTGCGGTCGACAGCGCGGCCTGGCCCTGCTGCAGATGCGCACTGGCCACGGCCTGCTTCGACTGCGCCTGCTGGGCGTTCTGCACGGTACCGGCGCCATCACGGGCCAGTTCGCGGTAACGCTGCTGGTCGGCGCTGGCCAGGGTCAGTTCGGAACGGCTGACATCGACGCTGGCCCTGGCCTGTTCGATCAGCGAGTCCTGCTGGGCCAGTGCGGCCTGCGCGTTGGCCAGCTGTGCACGGGCGTTGGCGAGGTCGGCACGGGCCGCCTGCAGGGCCACCTGGTAGTCGCGGTCGTCGATGCGGGCAAGCACGTCGCCCGCCTTCACCGACTGGTTGTCCTCTACTTCCACGGCACTGACAAAGCCGGGAATCTTCGGCGCAACCAGCGTGTAGTCGGCCACGACATAGGCATTGTTGGTGGTCTGGTGACCGCCGTCGCGCAGCAGCAGCCAGGCACCGATGGCCAGGGCCAGCACGCCCAGGCCCAGGCCGGTATTGAGAGTGGTTCGATTGATCGTCATGAGGGGGTTCCTGCGAAAGGTTCAGGCCACGGCACGTGGCGGATGGATGCGGGTGGGCATCCAGGCAATGAGGGGAATGAAGGCCAGCGCCACCAGCGCGACCACCCAGTACAGATCGGCCGAGGTCAGCGCCTGCACCTGCGCATGCAGGCGCGCGCCCAGCTGCGGGCCCTCGGCCAGCCACGGCTGCTCGCCAAGGCGGTCGACCAGCACGGTGGAATGGAAATGACGGCGGCCCTGGGCGACGGCATCCAGCACGCCGCTGGCGAGCACGGCAGCAAAGCCCTTGACCGTGTTGAACCACGCCGAGGCGAACGGACCGTCCTGCGGTGCCAGCCCGCCAGTGGCCAGCATCAGCAGCGGCAACACCGCCATCGGCTGGGCGAATACCTGCAGCAGCTGTACCCACAGGAAGTTGTCGCGGATCCAGGCCACATCCAGGTGCGAGCCCAGCCAGCAGGCCAGCGCCAGCATCGCCAGGCCGGTGGCCTGCACCCAGCGGCAATCCACTGCGCGGATGTTCAACAACGCCGCCACCAACGGCAGTGCGATCACCTGTGGCAGCGCCACCCACAGCAGCATCGGTGCGGTCTGCAATGGCCGGTAGCCCTGCACGCTGGCCAGGAATCCGGAGGGAATCGAGATCACCGCCAGCAGCACGAACAGCACGCCGCCCAGCGTCACCAGCGAGTAGCTGAGGTTGCGGTTGGCCAGCAGCTGCAGCTTGAAGAACGGCAGCGGGTGGAACCATTCATTGATCATGAACAGCACCATCAGGCCGGCGCCGCCACCGATCATCAGGGTGATCATCGGCGAGTCGAACCAGTTCAGGCGCGGGCCCTGCACCAGGCCCAGCACCAGCAGCACCAGCGCCGGCAGGCCCAGCGCCAGGCCCACGCCATCGAACTGGGCAAAACGCTCCAGCCGCAGCGGGTCCTGCGGCAGGCCCCAGCTGACCATCGCCATGGCAGCCAGGCAGTACGGCACGATCTGCCAGAACGCCCAGTGCCAGCCCACCTGCTCGACCCAGAACGCGGCCAGCGGCGTGCCCATGCTCGGGCCGAAGGTAGCGGTCAACGCGTAGCCCGCCAGGCCATACAGCTTGATGCCGGGCGGCAGGAAGCGCAGTGCCACGCTCATCAGCAGCGGCGGCAGCGCACCACCACACAGCCCCTGCAGCGCGCGCAGCAGCAGGAACACCTGCAGGTTCGGCGCAAGCGGGCAGAGCACGCCCAGCACCATGAAGCCACCGATCATCGCCAGCGCGAAGCGGCGCAGCGAGAAGGTGGCGGCACACCACGGGGCGAAGGCCATCGCGCTGACCGACATCGCGCTGTAGAGGGCGACGATCCAGCTGCCGTCATCGACGCTGAAACCCATCGCACCGCGGATGTCGGCCAGGGCGACCTTGGTGATGTTCTCGTTGAAGCCCGACACCAGCACCGCCAGCAGCACGCCACACAGGCCGACCAGAACGCGGCGGTCGAGCCCGGGGGCGGCGGCAGGACGGGGCGCAGCAGCGGCCGGGACAGCGGCGGCCGGCGTACTCATCGCCGGGCACCGATCCGTGCAGTGCACGGCATGTTGGGGGTCATTGGAATGCGCTCAGTGAAACTCCGGGGAGCGCAGTCTAGGGAGCTGGTACCCTGCGAAAAATGGCGCAGCCCGCATCCCAGGCGTGCGTCAAGCGCACGCATGAAAGTGTCAGCGCGGAGCCTCCCCTGCGCTTTCGCACATGGTCTTGATCGAGCGCCGCAGCCACTGGTGCGCAGCATCGTTGTCCAGCCGCGGGTGCCAGGCCTGCACGATGGCGGCGGTGCGCACCGGGATCGGCAGCGGGAACAGGCGCAGCGGCAGGCGCATGCTGACGATCCGCTCCAGCATCACGCTCGGCATCTGCGGCAGGATCAGGTCCGACTCGGCGGCAGCGAAGATCGCGCCGTGGAAGGTCGGGCTGATCAGCGCCACCCGCCGCTGCAGGCCCAGCGTGGCCAGGTCGTCATCGATCGGGCCACGCGGCAGCCCCCGCCGCGACACCGCGATGTGGTCGCAGGCAGCAAAACGCTCGGCGCTGATCTCCTCATCGAACAACGGATGATCTTCGCGCGCGGCGCCCATGAACGAGGTACTGAACAGGTTCTGCACCTTGGTATCGGGTGCATGCTTGCCGGCGGTGCTGATGTACAGGTCGATCCGGCCCTGCGCCATCGCGTCGTCGTCGGTATCGCCCTCGGGCACGAAGCGCAGCACCGCGCGCGGCGCCTGCTGGCGGAACAGTTCACGCAGGCGTCCGCCGAATCCACCGATGAAGACATCATTGGCGCGGACATTGAAGGTGCGCTCCAGGGTGCGCAGGTCGATCTCACGACCGGCGTTGAACACACGGTGGGCCTGCTCGATCACATCGCGGACCTGCTCACGCAGCTGCAGCGCGCGGGGCGTGGGGGCCAGACCGCGGCCGGCACGCACCAGCACCGGGTCGCCCAGCGCGGTGCGGATCCGGCCCAGGGTACGGCTCATCGCCGGCGCGCTCAGGTTCA
The DNA here is from genome assembly GCF_036320025.1 of Stenotrophomonas sp. SMYL86. Taxonomy (NCBI): domain Bacteria; kingdom Pseudomonadati; phylum Pseudomonadota; class Gammaproteobacteria; order Lysobacterales; family Lysobacteraceae; genus Stenotrophomonas; species Stenotrophomonas sp. SMYL86. The sequence goes on along the minus strand of NZ_JAWIRU010000015.1, from coordinate 38,904 downwards.
TCCGCCGCGCGGCGGCGGCCACGCTGCATTCGTCAATCAGCACGTCCAGTGCCAGCAACAGGTTCAGGTCCGGCAGGGGCATGACAGTCTCCAGTAAATCAGATGACTCTACGACACTTGTAACCACAGCGGATTGCGTTTTACGCATTCATTGACTGCCGCGCACGGCATGGGTGCGCGCAGTGACATCGGCGACCATCCCCGGCCTGCCAAGGAGACATCCATGTTCAATACCCTGCTGGTCGCCCTGGACGGTGGCCCCCAGCACGCACGCGTGCTGGACCTGGCCGCAGCCATCGCCGGCCCCCACAGCCGCCTGCACCTGCTGTGCGTGCTCGACCCCGAATTCGCGCTGGCGGCCGATGCCAGCGAAGCCGACCGCATCGAGTACCCGGAAGCCGCCCGCCAGCGCTCGCGGGCCGAAGCGGTGCTGGCCGAAGCCCTGGCCGAGCTGCGCGAGCGCGGCGTCGACGCCATCGCGCAGATTCCCTCGGGTGACCCGGGCGAAGTGATCAGCGAGCAGGCCCGGCGCCTGAAGTGCGACCTGATCGTCATCGGCCACCGCCACCTGTCCCGCCTGGAACGCCTGTTCGAACCCTCGATCGGGCAATGGACCATCGACCACGCGCCCTGTCCCGTGCTGGTGGAAACCCGCGACCCACAACCCTAGCAACCATGGCCTCCCGTTCCCCGTTGTTTCCCACCCGCGTCAACTACCGCGCCTTCGGCCGCCAGTTCGGCCGCGGCGAACAGGCACTGCTGGCGGCGATACGCCAGCTGCACGATCCTGATCAACAGGCCGATGGACTCGCCCAGCTGAGCAGCCTCGGTATTGATCCCGAAGGCTGCGACGCGTTCGTCGGCCTGCTGCCGCTGCTGGCCACGCCCACCGCCCCGATCGACCTGCTGCCCGCTGGTTCACCGTTCATCGCGGCCAGCGAACTGGACCTGCTGGTCTGCCTGCTGCGCATCGCCCAGTGGCGGCATGCACGCCCGCGCGAAGATGACACGCTGGCACCGTTGCGCCAGCAGCTGGCGCGCTGTGCGATGGCCGTGCAGGCGGCAAACCTGCCGTTGCGCCAGCGCTCGTTGTCACCGGTCGGGCTGAGGCTGCTCGATCCCACCGGCTGGTTGCGGCAGCGCTGACCCGGCCGCACCGCCCGTGCGCAATCACGCACGGGGACCGGGCACCCGGCGCGCTCAGCAATCCATCCTGCCGTGCGCACTGCCTTCGTCGTCGAGCACGTGCGCATGCAGGATCACCTGGTTGCGACCGGCACGCTTGGCGGCGTACAGGCCGGCATCGGCATCCGCCAGCAACTGATCGGCGCTGGCCAGAGCCGGCGGGTGCAGGTAGCCCACGCCGATGCTGATACTGACCGACCCTTCGGGCAGTGGCAGCGCCGCCACCGCCTCACGCAGGCGCTCGGCCAGCGCCAGCACGCCCGACAGCGGGCTTCCGGGCACGATCACCGCAAATTCCTCGCCGCCGTAACGGGCAACACTGTCACCGGCACGGCCGGCACTGATCTTCAGGACCGTGGCCACGGCCTGCAGGCAGCGGTCCCCGGCCGGATGTCCGTGGCGGTCGTTGAAGACCTTGAAATGGTCGATGTCCAGCAACAGCAGCCCCAGCTCGCTGCCGCTGCGCCGCGCACGGTTCCATTCCGCCAGCAGCAGTGCATCGAACTCGCGCCGGTTGGCCACACCGGTCAGGCCATCCTGCCGAGCGAGCTGGTCCAGCGATGCCTGCCGTTCCATCAGGTCCACCTGCAGCAGGATGCTGCGCATGCCGAAGCCCAGCGTTGCCACCACGAAGCCAGTGACCGCCAGCGGCCGCGCATGGTCGACCACCAGGGTACCGACCACCAGCAGCAGCAATGGCAGGATCATCGGCCCCGCCGCCTGCACCGTTCTGCCCAGCCTCGGGTGCATCACGAACGTCGGCGCGGGCGCCTGGCTCACCGCCAGCAACGCCAGCAGCAGGAACGGCAGGTCGATCAGCAGATCGTTGTAGGCACCGAAGGACTGTTCCGAGGTGTAGTGGTTGATGTAGTACGCCACCATCAGGTAGCCCACCGCGTAGATCGCCAGCGCGCGGAAGAAGTTGCGCCGCTCCGGAACGTCGCCCACCAGCCAGCGCACCACCGCAAACCCGGCAATGCACAGATTCTGGATATCGAACATGCGCTGCATGTTGGACAACGCGTGGTCGTCGATGTCGACGCGCGCGGCGAACGACTGCGCATGCACGAAGAACAGCACGCCCAGCAATGCCGCCATCGCCGCGTCGATCAGGCTGATGCTCAGCCGCTCGCGGCGTGCACGGGCCAGGATGAACACCAGCGGCACGCCGTACAGCACATACAGGAACAGGCTGGCCTGCGGCGTGACATCGGCACGGCCGGCACCGAGCGCATCGATCATGTTGACGGCCATGCCACCCGCCCAGAGCAGCAGCGCCAGGGCGGTGGCGCGCCAGCCGAGCGCGGCACGGTCGCGGCGCGCCCGCCACAGGCAGGCCGCCGCCGCCAGCAACGGGGCGCCCGTGAGGAACCCGAAGCAACCCGCACCGGCGGGACCCGGCCACAGGGCCACGACCAGGCCGTGGCACAGCACATACAGCAGCGCCAGCACTACCGGCATGCATCCCCCGATCCGCAAGGCCGTATGGGCGCACGATAGCCCCGCCCGCGCCACGGCCACGTGATCCAATACGGCAATACGACACTTCGCGTGCCCCGCCATGGGAGTGCCGGCCGCTGGCCGGCAATCCCGGGGAATCACAGGGCTGCAGGTTGCCGGCCAGCGGCCGGCACTACCGGAAAGCCGTCAGCCGTGCAGGGCGCGGGCGTGGTGGGCGATGTGCTCGCCGATGAAACTGGCGATGAAGTAGTAGCTGTGGTCGTAGCCCGGCTGCAGGCGCAGGGTCAGCGGATGGCCGGCGGCATCACAGGCCTGCTGCAGGCGCTGCGGTTGCAGCTGGGTCTGCAGGAATTCATCCGCCTCGCCCTGGTCGACCAGCAACGGCAGGCGCTCAGTGGCCACCGCGACCAGTTCGCTGGCATCCCACTGCGCCCAGTCCGCCGGGTTGTCGCCCAGGTAGGCGTGGAAGGCCTTCTGCCCCCACGGCACGTGGCTGGGCGCAACGATCGGCGAGAACGCCGACACGCTGCGGTAGCGCCCCGGGTTGCGCAGCGCGATCACCAGCGCACCGTGACCGCCCATCGAGTGGCCGCTGATGCCGCGCGCATCGGTGACCGGGAAATTCGCCTCGATCAGTGCCGGCAGTTCCTGCGCCACGTAGTCGTGCATGCGGTAGTGCTTCGCCCACGGTGCACGGGTGGCATTGAGGTAGAACCCCGCCCCCTTGCCCAGGTCATAGCCCTCGGCATCGGCCACGTCATCGCCGCGTGGGCTGGTATCGGGCGCGACGATGATCACGCCATGCTCGGCCGCGTAGCGCTGCGCGCCCGCCTTGGTGATGACGTTCTGCTCGGTGCAGGTCAGCCCGCTCAGCCAGTAAAGCACCGGCAGTTTCTGCGTTTCCGCCTGCGGCGGCAGGTACACGGCGAACTGCATGTCGCAGCCCAGCGTGGTGGACTGATGCCGGTAGACGTCCTGCCAGCCGCCGAAACAGGCGCGGTGTTCAATACGTTCCATGGTGCTCTCCTGCGCGGCGCGTCAGCGCACGCGTGCTTCTGGTAGATGCCGACCTTGGTCGGCTTATCCACGCGCGGCGTGGATGCCTTTGTTGATCCGTTCATCCAGCTGCGCCAGCAGGCGCAGCAACGATTCGACGCCAGGCTGGCCATCAAGATTGCGCCAGGCCGCCACGGCCACATCGCTGCGCGGCGGCCACTGTCCGGCTGCGCGCGCTTCATGAAGGCGCGGCAGGAATACCTGCGCAAGCCACTGCTCGAACGGCATGCCATCGTCGCTGCCGAAGGCCGAGGTCACCGCACGCGGTGGCCCCACCTCGCCCACTACCCAACCCAGCGCACGCAACGCCTGCTCGATCGGAACCACCAGGGCCGCGCGCGGGTCTTCCGCACGCGGCCGGCGCAGGGCATCCAGCCAGCCCATGACGCGGCTCAGTAGTGGACCACCGAACGGATCGACTTGCCTTCGTGCATCAGGTCGAAGGCTTCGTTGATCTTGTCCAGGTCCATGGTGTGGGTGACGAACGGTGCCAGTTCGATATCGCCCTTCATTGCGTCCTCCACCATGCCCGGCAACTGGCTGCGGCCCTTCACGCCGCCGAAGGCGGTGCCCATCCACTTGCGCCCGGTCACCAGCTGGAACGGACGGGTGGAGATCTCCTGGCCCGAACCGGCCACGCCGATCACCACGCTCTGGCCCCAGCCACGGTGCGCGCATTCCAGCGCCGCGCGCATCACGTTGACGTTGCCGATGCACTCGAAGCTGTGGTCCACGCCCCAGGTGGTCATCTCGACGATGACCTGCTGGATCGGCTTGTCGTAGTCCTTCGGGTTGATGCAGTCGGTGGCGCCGAATTCGCGCGCCAGTTCGAACTTGGACGGGTTGGTGTCCACCGCGATGATGCGGCCGGCCTTGGCCTGGCGCGCACCCTGGATCACCGCCAGGCCGATGCCACCCAGGCCGAACACCGCCACGCTGTCGCCTTCCTGCACCTTGGCGGTGTTGTGCACCGCGCCGATGCCGGTGGTGACGCCACAACCGAGCAGGCAGACGTGCTCCGGGTTCGCGTCCGGATTGATCTTCGCCAGCGAGACTTCGGCCACCACGGTGTACTCGCTGAAGGTCGAGCAACCCATGTAGTGGTACAGCGGCTCGCCGTTGTAGCTGAAGCGGCTGGTGCCGTCGGGCATCACGCCCTTGCCCTGGGTGGCACGCACCGACACGCACAGGTTGGTCTTGCCGCTCTTGCAGAACAGGCACTCGCCACACTCGGCGGTGTACAGCGGAATCACGTGGTCGCCGGGCTTGACGCTGGTCACGCCCTCACCGACCTCCACCACGATGCCGGCGCCTTCATGGCCCAGCACCACCGGGAACAGGCCTTCCGGATCATCGCCGGACAGGGTGAAGGCATCGGTATGGCAGACACCGGTGTGGGTGATCTTGACCAGCACCTCGCCCTTCTTCGGCGGGGCAACGTCGATCTCGACGATCTGCAGCGGCTGGCCGGGACCAAAGGCGACGGCGGCACGGGACTTCATGGTGGACTCTCCAGACATAGGGAAAACGGGATGTATGGCGCGGTGATGCGCCATCGCTTACTTCAGGTACGAGCGGATCAATGCGCTCATGTCGCGCACGCGTTCGGCGCGCTGTTCATCGGAGGCCGCAGGCTGGCCGAACTCCTCGCGCAAATGGGCCTCCATCACCTCGGACATCAGGCCATTGACCGCGCCACGGATGGCGGCGATCTGCTGCAGCACCGGCCCGCAGTCGGCACCGGCTTCCAGCGCGCGATCCAGCGCATCGCACTGGCCGCGGATGCGGCGCACGCGGGCCAGGACCTTCTTCTTCTCTTCGGGGGAGTGCGGCATGGCGGGGCCACCTCGGAACTATACTGGGGGATAGTATACACAGAGGGGCGAATGAAGCCATCTGGTGCTGCCGAGGCATGCCCCAGGGACAGATCAGCCCAGAATATGAATGAACAATAAATAGATTCATTTGTTACTTTTTCATGACGTAGGGTGCCTGCCTTCCGCCCGCGTTTACCCCCGAGTCACATTGGCGTGACCAGGGAGAAATCATGTACCGACCGTTGTTCGCCCGCAGTCGCTTGTCTGTCGCGCTGGGTTCGGCATTGGTGCTGGTGGCCGCCGCACCGGCCATGGCGCAGCAGGCCGCCACGCAGGAACAGAAGGCCGAGCCCGCCAGCAGCAAGACCCCCGTCCAGCTGGACCGGATGACCGTCACCGGCTCGCGCATCTACCGCGCCGGTTTCGACACGCTCGAGCCCGCCGCGGTGGTCAGCCGTGAATCGATCGAGAACTATGGCGACACCAACCTCATCGATGCCCTGACCCGGATTCCCGGGGTCAGTGCCGGCGTCAGTTCGCGCGGCGACCAGGCCGGTTTCGGTGCGGGCGTCAACTTCGCCAGCAAGTTCGGGCTGGGCAGCAATCGCCTGCTGACCCTGGTCAATGGACGCCGCTTCGTCACCTCTACACCGCCCACCATCTTCGGAGCCGGCGGCGGCTCAGGCATCCAGGTCGACATGAACGCCATTCCCAGCGTCATGGTGCAACGCATTGAAAGCCTGAGCGTTGGCGGTGCCCCCACCTATGGCTCGGATGCGATCTCCGGCGTCAACAACATCATCCTGCGCGACCGGTTCGAGGGTGCCGAAGTCGAACTGGGCTACGGCAGGACCAGCAAGAACGACAACGAGCGCTACTCCTGGTCGGCCATCTTCGGTACCGACTTCGCTGATGGCCGTGGCCACATCGTGGTGGCGGCGGAACTGGACAATGCCGATGGGGTGAACGCGCTGCAACGCGATTTCTACCGCCAGGGCTACAGCCTGCAGGCCAATCCCACGGCGGCCAATGCCACTGCCCAGCCCCTGCGCCGGCCGACCAATGATGGCCGCATCGACGGCAGCATTCCGTTCAACACCGGGCCCCGCGATGGTATCCCCGACCAGGTCTGGATCCGCAACCGGCGCATTGCCAGCATGACCTTCGGTGGCCTGGTGATGCCGGCGACCGGCAGCTACACGCGCAACGGCCTGGGCGACATCCTTGGCTTCGGCCCGAACAAAGACAAACTGTGGCAGTTCAACAACGAGGGCAAGCTGGTCGAGTTCAATCCCGGCACCAGCTACGCGGGCGGCAACGCCTCCGGCGGTGACGGCCTGAACCTGTTCGAGACGGTGCCGCTGATCGCCGACCTCGAACGACGCTCGGTATTCTCCACCGGCAGCTTCGACTTCACCGACAACGTGCGCGGCTTCTTCGAACTTTCGCGATACGAAGCGACCGCCCGCGAAACCCTCGACCAGAACGTCTACAACGCGGTGTCCTTCGGCAATGCGCGCCTGGACGGCGGCGGTACCGCCAGCGGTGCACTGACCTTCAGCGCCAGCAATCCGTTCCTCAGTGCGGAAACCCGCAAGATCCTCGCCGACAACGGCATCACCTCGTTCCGCCTGTCGCGATCTTCGCGCGACCTGTCGATGAACAACGCCAGCACCGAAACCCGTCTGACTCGTGCGGTACTCGGCCTGAACGGCTTCTTCGAGGTCGGAAAGCGCAGCTTCAACTGGGAAGCCAGCGTCACCCACGGCCGCGGTGACTTCGACTACCTCGGCACCGGCCTGATCCAGCAGAACTTCATCAATGCGATCAACGTCACCACCGACGCCAGCGGGCGCATCATCTGTGATGCCACCCGCCCGGGCACCACGGCCGATGCGAACTGCCGCCCGCTGAATCTGTTCGGCGAGAACCAGGCGTCGCGCGAAGCCCTGGACTATGTCTCCACCCGGACCGTGGCCAAGGCGCAGACCCGCCAGACCGTCATCAATGCGTCGGTATCCGGCGGCCTGTTCGATCTTCCCGGCGGCGAGCTGTCCGCGGCGGCCGGCTTCGAACACCGCCGCGAAGAAGGCTCCTTCACCCCCAGCGAGTACCAGCGCCTGGGCCAGGGCCGTTCAGTACCGACCCAGGCGGCGGAAGGCAAGTACCACACCAATGAAGTGTTCGCCGAAGTGCTGGCACCGCTGTTCAATCCCGACTGGGATATCCCGGGCCTGCATCGCCTGGACCTGACCGCCAAGTTCCGCCGCGTCGACAACTCCGTCGCCGGCGCGTTCAATGCGTTCACCTACGGCATCCAGTACGAACCGATCGCCGGCCTGCAGCTGCGCGGCAACAAGACCCAGTCACTGCGCGCGCCCTCCATCGCCGAGCTCTACACCACCCAGCAGCCGGCCTACTACAACATCCCGGAAGTGTGCTCGCTGGACAACATCAGCGGCGGCTCAAATCCGGCGGTGCGTCGCCGCAACTGCGAGGCGTTCTTCGCCGCCTACCCGGGTGCCGATCCGAACACCTTCCGCCAGCAGCCGACCAATACGCTGGGTTCGACCAACGGCAGCACCCGCCTGCAGAACGAAACGGCGAAGTCGTGGACGGCCGGCGTCGTGTTCGCCCCAGAATGGATCCCGGGCCTGCGCGTCGCTGCCGACTGGTATGACATCAAGATCAACAACGTGATCACGTCGCTGAGCGCCAACGACATCATCACCGGTTGCTTCGACACTGCCGACTTCAACGCCGCCAACGTGCCCAACGCCAACCGCTTCTGCAGCCTGGTGACGCGTGATCCGAACACCGGCGTGGCTACCAGCATCAAGACCGAGTATGGCAACGGCCCGGTGCTGATGTTCCGTGGCTGGACCGCCGAAGTCGGCTACCGTTGGGACCTGTCGCGCTTCGGCGTACTGGACCTGGACTTCTACGGCTACATGCCGAAGAACCGTGGCCAAGCCGCGAACCGGGACGTGCCGTTCGTCGAACAGGCGGGCAGCTTCAACGAGCCCAAGCGCCAGTTCCGTTGGACGGCCCAGCATCGCATCGGCAACTGGAACTACGGCGTGGCCTCCAACTACACCAGCCGCGCCCAGTACACGATGACCGATACCCCGGAAAGCCGTCAGTACTTCTACCGCGACAGCTGGACCACCTGGGACGCCAACGTCACCTACCGCATCACCGACGCCGCGCGCGTGACGTTGTCGGTGATCAACGTGGGCGATGACATCGGGCCGTTCCCGTATGTACTGGATGCACTGGGCCGTCGCTACATGGCCAGCCTGCGCTACAACTTCAAGTAGGCCTGGCGCAGCGTTTCCACAGGCGGGGCCCGGTGTACGGGCCCCGCCTTTTTTCAGTTCGCCCTTGGATTCTGCAATGTTTCGTATGGACGTCCCCCTCTAGCGGGGCCGACCATCAAGGGAACATCACGCGGAATGAAAATCGATGAAGCACCACCAGAAGATCGCCTACATTCTGCCTACAGCTCCGGCGAGTCATTGGGGTTCACGCGCATGACAGTCGGCATCCGGCTTGGACAGATCACCGATGAGATAGGAAGTTCCAGCTTCCTGTACGCGTTCTTCTCAACCATCTCCGGGAATCTCGAACCGGATGGATGGGGAAGCCGATTCCCTATCCTCATGAGGCAGCTATATGCCGGCAGACTGCAGCAATCAGATGCTGCCGACGCACTGGCCGAACTGCATATGGTTCGACGTGAGCTGGCCGATCTGCCGCCAGCCCGTGTCATCTGGTCGCTCGAGGATCGAACCCAGCATCCACCGTGGGGAGACGATATCGCTCCCGACATCGACAGCCTGGCGACCTACTTCGTGACCGCACATGGACGCGATCTGATTGCTCTTCTGGCTGAGGTATTTGAAGCACTCCAGGAAGGCGAAGACACGTCCGCCCGGATCGTCGACTACTGATACCCAGCTCAGTCAAACACGCCCTCACCCGCCAACCGGGTCAGCTCATCCACCACGTAGCGCACCTTCGGCCGCAGGTGGCGCGTCGGTGGCCACAGCGCATGGATGTCGATGTGCCGCTGCATGTGTTCGTCCAGCACCGATTGCAGCACGCCGGAATCGAGATGGCGGCGCACCAGTGAAATGGGCATCTGGCAGATGCCGAGGCCGGCGATGGCCGCTTCGATCACCGCGTCGCCATCATTGAGTTGATAGGGCGCACTGGGAATGAACGTTCCCTCGTCCTCCTCGCTGCCGATCCGCCACCAGATCGGTTGCCCGTGGCGGAAGCCGACGATGCTGCGGTGCTGCGCCAGTTCCTGCACCGTGCGCGGCACGCCATGCGCCTGCAGGTACGCCGGCGATGCGCAGGTGACCAGGCGCTGGCGCCCCAACCGGCGCGCGACCAGGTGCTCGGCCTGGTGCAGCCCACCGAAACGGATCAGCAGGTCGATGCCCTCTTCGACCGGATCGACGAAGTGATCGGTGAAGGTCATCGTCAACTGCAGGTCCGGATACTGGCGGCACAACCGCAGCAGCACCGGCAGCACCACCAGCCGCCCGAACGAGGACGGCATGTCAATGCGCAGCCGCCCGCTGGGCAGGCCCGCCGAACCCAGACAGGCCTCGGCCGCGGAGATTTCTTCCAGCGCCGCCGCACAGGAGGCGTAGTACGCCTCGCCATCAGTGGTCAGTGCGATGCGCCGCGTAGTGCGATGGAACAGGCGCACCGCCAGCCGCGCTTCCAGACGGGCGATGGCCTTGCCCACCGCCGAGCGCGAGATGCCCAACGCGTCTGCCGCCTCGGTGAAGCTGCCCGAGCGTGCGGTCGTGACGAACGTCACCAGGCCATTCAAGGATTCCAGCGGCAGCATCGTTCACACTCCATTGGGGACAAATAGTCCCGCACCAAGGGAGATCGAAGCGCTTTATGCGCCCGCATGTCAACTCCATCCTGTGTGCATCGCGCCGCTGGCGCTCTTCCCCGCACCGAGATGACCAACATGACCGCCGCCCTGTTCCGTCCGTTCGACCTGACAGGCATCGCCCTGCGCAACCGCATCGCGATGGCCCCGATGACCCGTGCCCGCAACCCCGGCTCGGTCGCCAATGAGCTCACCGCGCAGTACTACCGGCAGCGTGCCAGCGCCGGCCTGATCATCAGCGAAGGCACGCCGGTCTCGCCGCAGGGCCAGGGCTACATCGACGTGCCGGGTATCTGGTCGGCCGAGCAGGTGGCCGGGTGGAAGCTCGTCACCGAGGCGGTGCATGCCGCGCAGGGCACGATCTTCGCCCAGCTCTGGCACGTCGGCCGCATGTCGCATTCCTCGCTGCAGCCTGAGGGCGGACAACCGGTCAGCGCCGGTACCCGCCCGGTGGCCAGCGCACCGAAGAACACCTCGTTCGTCTATCTGGACGACGGCAGCCGCGGCCATGCCGATCCCACCCCGGCACGTGCACTGGAGAATGCGGAGATCCCCGGCATCATCGACGACTTCGTACGCGGGGCGGACAACGCCATTGCCGCCGGCTTCGACGGCATCGAACTGCATGCCGCCAACGGCTACCTGTTCGAGCAGTTCCTCAACCCGCTCATCAACGAACGCGAGGACCGCTACGGCGGCTCATTGCCGAACCGTGCGCGGTTGATCCTGGAGACGGTGGATGCGATGGCCGAGCGCATCGGCGCGCACCGCATCGGCGTGCGCCTGGCGCCGAACAACCTCACCTTCGACATGCCGTACTACCCCGACAACGAGGCCACCTATCTGTACCTGGCCGAGGAACTGGGCAAGCGCGGGCTGGCCTACGTGCATCTCAACGACAACCTGCAGGCGGGGCAGTCGGTGCTGGGCGAGGCGTTCCTGCAGCAGTTCAAGCAGGTCTACGGTGGCACGTTGATCCTGGCCGGTGGCATGACCCGCGAACGCGCCCTACAGCTGGTCGAGGCCGGCACCATCGACCTGGCCGCATTCGGCCAGCCGTTCATCGCCAACCCGGATCTGGTCGAACGCCTGCAGCACAACGTCGCACTGGCCACGCCCGACCGCAATACCTATTACGGTGGCGGCGAGGCAGGCTACCTCGATTACCCGCGCGCGCAGTAGAGCCACGCGATGCGTGGATGCGGGCGTACACTGCCCACCCGCATCCACCGGATCTGCCCATGGATACGCCCACCGCATCGTTCATCGTCAACCTCGATGTCCCCGGTCTTGCCGCTGCCGAGGACTTCTACATCCGAGCCTTCGGCCTGCGCATCGGGCGCCGTCTAGGCCCGGGCGCCGTGGAGCTGCTCGGTGGGCCAACGCCGCTGTACCTGCTGCAGAACGAGGCCGGCAGCGCCGCCACCGAAGACGGCGACGTGCGCGACTACGAGCGCCATTGGACGCCGCTGCACCTGGACTGGGTGGTGGATGACATCGAAGCCGCACTGGTCCGTGCGGTTGCGGCCGGGGCGACGCTTGAGCAGTCCGTGCGCGAGCGTCGCTGGGGGCGCATCGCCGTGCTGGCCGATCCGTTCGGCCACGGCTTCTGCCTGATCCAGTTCAGTGGCGAAGGCTACGACGCGCTGGCCGAGTGACCGGCGCATCGTTCACCACGGCAACGGCGCCACTTCACCGTTGGCGCGCTCGCCGTAGTACAGCGACGGCAGCAGTCGCGAGAGGAAACTGAACTCCGTGTAGCAATGCCTGAGCAGGCCCAGGCCGACCGCATCGCCGGCATCGCGCTGCGGATCGGTGCTGTCCAGGCCAAGCACGAAGCGGCTGCGCAGCACACAGCCAAACGGCGTATCGCGCGCCACGTGCAGCATCTGCCCGTCGCAGGGATCACCGTTTGCATCCAGGCGTACGTGATCTCCGAAGCCGATGCGCGCGGCGATCACTGCCGATACATCGCCTGCACCCTGTGCCGCCTGCAGGCGCTCGGGCACCAGCAACGTGCGCGGGTCATGGAACTTCAAACGCGCCGCCACCGGCGGAATATCGGCCAGCGATTCCACCGCGTGGATGCTGGCACCGTGGTAGCTGCGTCCGCGCTGCCAGGCCGCGTCCCAGCCGCGATGCTCGACATGATCGACCGGATGCCACCAGCGGATGTGCTGGGTGGTCTCGAAGAAGGTGAACCACCAATCCAGCATGCGGCCCTTGCAGCCGTGCAGATCGGTACGCACCGCCACCAGCAGGGTGCCATCTTCGCGGCGCTGGATGCCGGTTTCCAAGCGCATCGGTGCGGGGTCGAGCAGATCGTGGTGGTCCAGCCAGGCGCGGGCGTTCACAGCGGTATCCATCGGGGTCTCCTGCATGTCGGGAGACTTGACAATACGGAAACGCTTTTCGTTTCGCAATTATCCGAATGCGGTAAGATGGGCGCAATGAACAGCACCACCCTGCCCGAGCCACCCTCACCAATCCGCCGCCGCGGCCGCCCTGCGCGGCCGGAAGCCGAAGTCCGCCACGCCGTGCTGCAGGCCACGCTGGAGCTGCTGCTGGCACAGGGTTACGAGGCCACCACCATCGAAGCGGTGGCGGCGCACGCCGGGGTAGCGAAGAAGACCGTGTACCGCCACGCCAGCAACCGCGAAGAACTGGTCGGGTTGGCCGTGCGCGAGTGGACCGACGGCTTCGCGCCGCAGTTGCAGCGCGATGCGCACGACGCCGACGAGGTGATGCCGTTGCTGCAGGCCATCCTGCACGCGGTGTGCGCGCAGGCACTGTCGGCGCAGGCAGTGCAGGTGTTCCGGCTGCTGGCCACCGACTTTCCTGGCAAGGACGCGCTGCTGCAGGCCTATCTGGACAATGGCATCGAACGCGGCCGTGCGCTGCTGGCCGACTGGCTGGCACGTCAGCAGCAGCGCGGGCTGCTGCGCGAGGGAGATGCCGCGTGCATGGCGCGGCTGATCCTGGCGATGGCCGTGGCCGAGCCGCTGCGCGAACGCGTGATCGGTGTGGTGGCCGAGGATGCGCCGGTAGAGGTGCATCTGCGTGATTGCCTGGAATTGTTGGCACCCGTACTGCAGGTGCCGTAGCCGGCCGCATCCACGCATGGCGAGGTTCTACCGGCAGCGCTTCGGATCAGGTCACGCCTGCACGTAGGGCATTTCGCTGTCGATACCGTCGAACGCGATCAGCTGCAGCAGCGGCTGCACGTCCTCGTCACTGATCTCACCCGCAGTGATGTCATCCACGCGTGCATACAACGCCTCCAGCGCCGCTACCTGGTCCCCTCGCAGCCAGCCACGATGGGTACCGAGCCAAGCCTGCAGATTGGTTCCGATATCGCCCTCCGAAAGCAGCGAATCCTCTTCCTCCAGCTCCACCACCGCTTCGGCCATCTTGCGGAACAGGAAGTCCTGGAAGTTCGCGGCCAGCAGATCGGCGCGATCATCGTCATGCCAGACCAGCAGCACCGGCGACTCGCTGGAACCCGGTGCATTGGTCCAGAAACAGTAATGATCACCCGCGCCGGTGCGCGCGAACGGCAGCAGTTTCAGGTCATCGCGCAGCGGGTTGTAATGATCTTCGGCAGTCAGATCTTCCCACGCTGCGCGCAGTTCGCTCGGCTCGATCGGTTCATAGTCGTTGGCATACAGCAGTACCGGCGGCTGCGGCTGCACCTGCGGGAACACCGTGCGGTACCAGTTCGGGCCCTGCTCGCCCCAGCTGAAACGGTTGTCTTCCACCAGCTGGCGGAACAACGGCGGGAAGGTCTGGCCGGAAGCCTGTTCGAGATCGGCGAGCATGCTCAATGACGTCCTTTTGTTGAGAAGACTCACTCTAGCGGGTGAACGCCATCCACGCATGGCGTGGATCTACCCGGAAAGCTCTCGTTGGAGCCGGTCATTGGACGGCGCTGCGCCATCCACCGCGATTCACTCGCGCAGCATATCCACGAACGCACGCAGCGCACCGGGCATCTGCCGCTGCTTCGGGTAGTACAGCGCGAAGCCGGCGAACGGCTCGCTCCAGTCTTCCAGCACCGCCACCATCTGCCCCGATTCGATGTAGGGCCGCGCGGTGTCTTCCAGCACGTAGGCCAGGCCGATGCCATCGAGTACCGCGCCGACCACGGTGCCCTGCTCGCCCAGCGTCAGCCGTCCGGGCACGTCGATCTCCAGCGCCTGCCCACCGCGCTCGAACTGCCACTTGTACAGGTGCCCGCTGGCGAAGCGGAAGCGGATGCATTCGTGTGCAGCGAGATCGCGCGGATGCTGTGGCGCCGGATGCCGCCGCAGGTAGTCCGGCGAGCCGACAATCAGCCCGCGCAGCGGTGGCCCCATCGGCACTGCCACCATGTCCTCGGGTACGAACTCGTGCAGGCGCACGCCGGCGTCGTAGCCCTCGGCGACGATGTCGACCAGGCCGTCGTTCTCGGTCAGCTCCACCCGCACGTCGGGATGGGCGTGCAGGAAGCGCGCCAGCCGTGGTCCCAGCTGTGTCGCCACCGCAGCACGGGTGGCGTTGATGCGCAGCAGGCCAGCCGGGACAGCACGGAACTGGTTCATCTCCTCCAACGCATCGTGCACCTGCCCCAAGGCCGGCTGCAGGCGCTCCAGCAGGCGCTGCCCGGCCTCGGTCAGGGCCACGCTGCGGGTGGTGCGATGAAACAGGCCCACCCCCAACCGTTCTTCAAGCGCGCGGATCGCATAGCTCACCGCCGAGGTCGACAGCGCCAGCTCGGCGCCGGCACGGCGGAAGCTGCGGTGGCGGGCGACTGCGGCGAACGCAGCCAGGTGGGAGAGATTGTCAGTGGCCATGATTGTGCAGTTTCACTTGATGAATCATGCCGATATCCGGGCTTTCTGCCGCTGGGTACGGGGCGTATTGTAAAGCGCCTTTCGACAAACCCTGCCAAGGATTCCCCATGTCCCTCGCCCGTGGTTACGCCGCCCATTCACATACCGACCCGCTGATCCCCTACGAGTTCGAACGCCGCGCGGTCGGCCCGGACGATGTACGTATCGAGATCCTCTACAGCGGCATCTGCCATTCCGACCTGCACCAGGCCCGCGACGACTGGGGTGGCTCGATCTACCCGATGGTGCCGGGCCACGAGATCATCGGCCGCGTCACCGAGGTCGGCAGCAACGTCACCCGCTTCAAGGTGGGCGACCACGCCGGCGTGGGCTGCATGGTCGACTCGTGCCGCCACTGCGACGCCTGCGAGCACGACCTGGAGCAGTACTGCGCCGAAGGCGCGACCTGGACCTACAACGGCCGTGAACGCGAAAGTGGCGCGCCGACCTACGGCGGCTATTCCGACCACGTGGTGGTCGAACAGCGCTTCGTGGTGAAGGTGTCCGAAACGCTGGACCTGAAGGCCGCCGCCCCGCTGCTGTGCGCCGGCATCACCACCTGGTCGCCGCTGCGCCACTGGAAGGTCGGCCCGGGCCAGAAGGTCGGCGTGATCGGCCTCGGTGGCCTCGGCCACATGGGCGTGAAGTTCGCCAAGGCCCTCGGCGCGCACGTGGTGATGATCACCACCACGCCGGAAAAGGGTGCCGATGCCAAGCGCCTGGGCGCCGATGAAGTGCTGGTCTCGCGCGATGCCGCGCAGATGAAGGCGCACGCCGGCAGCTTCGACTTCCTGCTCAACACCATCCCGGTCGGCCATGACACCAACCCGTACATGGGCCTGCTCAAGCGCGAGGCCACCATGTGCCTGGTCGGCGTGCTGACCGAACTGGATCCGCCGCTGACCGGCGGCAGCGTGATCTTCGGCCGCAAGCACCTGACCGGCTCGGCGATCGGCGGCATGGCCGAAACCCAGGAAATGATGGATTTCTGCGCCGAGCACGGCATCGTCAGCGATGTCGAGATGATCGACATCAAGAACGTCAACGAAGCCTGGGAGCGCATGGCGAAGAACGATGTGCGCTACCGCTTCGTGATCGACATGGCGACGATGAAGAACGCCGCCTGATCGATCGGCGACTGTGAACGAAGAACCCCGGCACTGCCGGGGTTTCTTGTTTGCGTTGCACGGCCCGTCCGCCGGGCCATGCCCGGCGAGCGAAGCGGTTGCCTCCCTCCTTGGGCATGACGAAGATCAAGGACCCGGCCACCAGCCGGGCGCAGACTCGCTGCATGGCCCGCCTGCCCTCCCCTGCGATGCTGATGCGCGCGCCGCACCGGCTGCTGTTCTTCATCGGCGCCAGCAACCTGCTGCTGGCAATGCTGTGGTGGGCGTTGTGGCTGGGCGCGCTGCGCGGGCTGTGGGCACCACAACCGCCGCCCCTACCTGCGGCCTGGCTGCACGCGCTGCTGATGCAGTACCTGGTACTGCCCAGTTTCATCTTCGGCTTCCTGCTCACCGTGTTCCCGCGCTGGATGGCACAGCCGGAGCTGCCACGCAGCCGTTATGCGCCGGTCGGCATCGGCCTGTTTGGTGGGCAGGCGTTGCTGATTGCCGCCGCCTGCGGGTGGACACCCGGGCTGTGGCCCGGCCTGCTGCTGGCACTGGCCGGCTGGAGCGCCGGACTGATCGTGCTGGGACGCGTGCTCAAGGCCGCCGGTCCCAACCGCAACTGGCATGCGCGCGCCTGCTATGCCGCACTGCTGCTGGGCTGGCTGGGGCTGCTGCTGTTCATGGCGGTGGGGCGCGGCCACGCCACGCTGATGCCGGTCACGGTGGCACTCGGCACCTTCGGCCTGCTGCTGCCGGTCTACCTCACCGTCGCGCACCGGATGATCCCGTTCTTCGCCAACAACGTGGTCGATGGCTATGTTGCGTGGCGCCCGCTGCGCTGGTTGGCTGCGATGTGGGCGCTGCTGATGCTGCGCCTGCTGTTGAGCGCGTTGCAGATCGACCACCTGCTGTGGCTGGCCGATGCGCCGCTGCTGATGTTGTCGCTGCAGGCGCTATGGCACTGGTGGCCACGCGGGCCGATGCCGGGCCTGCTCGCGGCCCTGTTCCTGGCACTGGCGTGGCTGCCGATCAGCTTCGCGTTGTATCTGCTGCAGGACATCGGCCATATGTTGGGCCATCCGCAACTGCTCGGCCGCGCGCCGCTGCATGCCCTCGCCGTGGGCCTGTTCGGCAGCCTGCTGGTGGCGATGGTGACCCGGGTCACCCAGGGGCATTCCGGGCGACCGCTGGTGATGCCGGCAGTGGCCTGGTTTGCGTTCGTCGCGCTGCAGGCGGTGGCGATCATGCGCATCGCTGCCGAACTGATGCCCGACGCCTATGCGTGGCATTTCGCCGCAGCCATCGGCTGGTTGCTGGCCCTGGCACCGTGGGTGGCACGGCTGGGCTGGATCTACCTGTGCCCACGGCGCGACGGCAAGCCGGGCTGACATCACCGCTGGGCATGGCACCATGGTGGGCATGTCCGATATCCCGTTCGATCCCACCGCAATCACCACCTTCGCCGATGGCGACCCTGAGGAGAATCCCTGGGTTCTCGGCGCGCCGCAGCCGGAAGCGCTGAAGGTGGTGCCCTGGTCCACGCTGTGGGCCGACCAGTTCGAGCAGCAGCGCACGCAGCTGCAGGCGGCACTCGGCAACAACGCGCTGGGCATTGAGCACGTCGGCTCCACCGCGGTGCCGGGCCTGCCGGCCAAACCGGTACTGGACGTCGACCTGCTGGTTGCCGATCCCGCCGACGAAGCGGCCTGGCTGCCAGCGCTGCAGGCACTGGGCTACGTGCTTACCATCCGCGAACCCTCGTGGTACCAGCACCGCATGCTGCGACTGCACGTGCCGCGCGTGAACCTGCACGTGTTCGCACCTGGTTGCGCCGAGCACCTCCGCCACTGCTTGTTCCGCGATTGGCTGCGCAGCCATGAAGACGACCGCAGGCGCTATGCACAGGCCAAGCAGGCAGCACTGCAGGGCAATGCCAACGTGCAGGCCTACAACCGCAGCAAGCAGGATGTGGTTCGCGGCATCTACGCGCGCCTGTTCGCAGCGCGCGGGTGGTGACGCAACGGCAGGTGCCGGCCCCGGTTGGCACCCGCCGGAACAGTGTCAGTACGCGAACTCGCGGAACACCGGATCGACGTCGCCGTGCCAGCGGCCATGGAACAGCGCCAGCTTGCGTTCGGCCGGGGTCAGGCCGGACTCGACGATCTCCTGCAGCACGTCCAGGAACTTGCTCTCGTCCTGGCCGTCGGCATTGCGCGCCGCGCGGCGCTTGAGGCCTTCGACGGAAATCTTCACCGCTTCACGGGCCAGGTCGCGCACGCTGCCAGTGCGGAACGGCAGGTTCATCGCATGCTTCGGCACGCCGTCGCGCAGTGCATGGCGCTCGGCCAGGGTGAAATCACGTACCAGGTCCCAGGCCGCATCCAGTGCGGTGTCGTCGTACAACAAGCCCACCCAGAATGCCGGCAGCGCACACAGGCGGCTCCACGGGCCACCGTCGGCACCGCGCATTTCCAGATACTTCTTCAGGCGCACTTCCGGGAACGCGGTGGTCATGTGGTCCGACCAGTCGCGCAGCGTCGGCAGCGCGCCCGGCAGCACCGGCAGCTTGGCCTGCATGAAATCGCGGAAGCTCTGCCCGCTGGCGTCGTGGTAGATGCCATCGCGGTAGGAGAAATACATCGGCACGTCGAGCAGGTAATCGACATAGCGCTCGTAACCGAAGCCATCCTCGAACACGAAGTCGAGCATGCCGGTGCGGTCGGCGTCGGTGTCGGTCCAGATGTGCGAGCGGTAGCTCAGGTAGCCGTTGGGCTTGCCTTCGGTGAACGGCGAATCGGCGAACAGCGCGGTGGCGATCGGCTGCAGCGCCAGCGACACGCGGAACTTCTTCACCATGTCCGCTTCGGTGGCGTAATCCAGGTTCACCTGCACCGTGCAGGTGCGGGTCATCATGTCCAGGCCCAGCGAGCCGACCTTGGGCATGTAGGCGCGCATGATCTTGTAGCGGCCCTTTGGCATCCACGGCATTTCATCGCGCTTCCACTTCGGCTGGAAGCCCATGCCGAGGAAGCCGAGCTGCAGCTCACCGGCCACCTGTGCCACTTCGTTGAGATGGGTGCCGGTCTCCACGCAGGTCTGGTGGATGGTCTCCAGCGCCGCTCCGGACAGTTCCAACTGACCGGCAGGTTCCAGCGTCACCGAGGCGCCATCGCGCAGCAGGGCGATGGTGTTGCCGTTCTCCTGCACCGGCTCCCAGCCGAAGCGGACCAGGCCGTTGAGCAGTGCCTCAATGCCGCGCTCGCCCTCGAAGGTCGGCGGGCGCAGGTCATCCAGGCGGAACCCGAACTTCTCGTGCTCGGTGCCGATGCGCCACTGCGCGCGGGGTTTCTCGCCGGAGGCGATCACCTCCACCAGCTGCGAGCGGTCGGTAATGGGTGTATCGGCGACGTGGCTGGGGCTCGACAAGGGGAAGGCTCGCTGGACAGTGGCGGGGGATGTGGGGCTCGGAGCCTTCCATCGCAAGGGCGCACTATAGCGTGGCGACCCGTTGCGTCATGCGACGGAGACGGTTTTCAGCATCCTACCGACGCCCTCTTGACCCTCGTACACTCGGGGCCATGAGCCGCCATTCACGACACCCCGAACTGCACCGCTCCGAGCGCGTCGGCTGGCTGCGTGCCGCCGTGCTGGGGGCCAACGATGGCATCGTCTCGGTGGCCGGCCTGGTGGTCGGCGTGGCCGCCAGCGGCGCCTCCGCGGCGACCATTCTGGCCACCGGCGTGGCTGGCACCGTGGCCGGCGCGATGTCGATGGCCGCTGGAGAGTATGTCTCCGTGCAGACCCAGGCCGACACCGAAGACGCCGACCTGGCGATGGAAAAGCGCGAACTGCACGAAGATCCGCACAGCGAGCTGGAAGAGCTGGCCGCGATCTACCGCCACCGCGGCCTGGAGCCGGCGCTGGCGCGGCAGGTGGCCGAGCAGCTCACCGCCCACGACGCACTGGGCGCCCACGCCCGCGACGAGCTGGGCATCACCGATACCCTGCGCGCGCGCCCGCTGCAGGCAGCGCTGGCCTCGGCCGGCGCCTTCACCTGTGGTGCGGCACTGCCGGTGCTGACCGCGCTGCTCGCGCCGGTCGACAAGGTCGCGATGATGACCACCGCCAGCACCCTGCTCGGCCTGTGCCTGACCGGCGCGATGGCGGCCCAGGCCGGTGGCGCACCGCCGGTACGCGGCGCGATCCGGGTGATGTTCTGGGGCGTGTTGGCGATGGCCGCGGCCGCCGGCGTCGGTCGCCTGCTCGGCGCACACGTGACATGACCGCCATGCTGCCCCCGGCCACCGCACTGCTGGCCGAGATGGCCAGTCTGGCGGGCTGTGAGCGCGCCGAAGGCTATGCCTGCATCACCGCCCGTCGCGAGCATGGCGCCAGCTCGGTGGAGATTCCGCAACCGCAGTTCGCGATCCTGCTGGAAGGCCGCAAGCAGGTGCGTACCGCGCACCAGTCGCTGGAATTCATCCCCGGCGACATCCTGCTGCTGACCCAGCGCTGCCGCATCGATGTGGTCAACACGCCCGACCCGGGGACCGGCCGCTACCTCAGTGCCATCGTGCCGCTGTGTGCCGAAGTACTGGCGGCCGCACGCACGCTGTGGAGCGAGGACCTTCCCGCGCCGGGCCAGGCGATGGCACGTCTGCCTTTGATCGACCATGGCCCG
Organism: Stenotrophomonas sp. SMYL86; assembly: GCF_036320025.1. Classification (NCBI taxonomy): domain Bacteria; kingdom Pseudomonadati; phylum Pseudomonadota; class Gammaproteobacteria; order Lysobacterales; family Lysobacteraceae; genus Stenotrophomonas; species Stenotrophomonas sp. SMYL86. Next base: position 17,803 of record NZ_JAWIRU010000015.1, on the reverse strand, counting down.
GTGCTGCGGCAGTGGCGGCAATCGCTGCAGGACGGCCGTTACAGCGAAGCGCGGCTGGCCCTGGCCTCGCTGGTAATGACCCTGTGCCGGCAGGGTCATGGCAACCTGCTGCTGCCGCAGGCACCGAGCCTGGGCGAACAGATCCGCGACCGCATCGCCGCCGAACCGGCACGCGACTGGCAGTCGCGCGATGTGGAAGAACAGTTCGCGCTGAGCGGCGCGACCCTGCGCCGTCGCCTCGCCGCCGAGGACACCAGCCTGCGCCAGCTGCTCACCGAGGCCAGGCTGGCGCATGGCATGCAGCTGCTCTACACCACGGACCTGCCATTGAAGACCGTCGCAGCACGCGCGGGCTACCGGTCTGCGGCGAGCTTCAGCAAGCGCTTCGCCGAGCAGTACGGGCTGGCTCCCACAGACATTTGAAGGGGTTCGGCAGGGCTGCGCCCTGCACCCGCAGAGGCAACGGCAACGGCCGAAGCAACAGCAACAGCAACAGCGGCTATCCGAGGGAAGGCGGGGCGGTGTGGGTGGGGCGGACCCGCCCGAAAACCCACCCTGGGGGCCTCGCGGGCCCCCCCCTGGGCCCACCGGGTCCGCCCCCCCCACACCACCCCGCCTCTGACAGATCTCCGCGGCTGTTGGTAGGTGTCGACCTTGGTCGACACGATTTTTCTGTCAGATATCGAATGAATCATCCACGCATTGCGTGGATCTACTGTGTCGACCAAGGTCGACACCCACCAGAGCAATACGTCGTTCCAACAGATCGCGGAAAACTGTCGAAGGCGGGGTGGGGGGGGGGGGGGGGGGGGGGGGGGGGGGGGGGGGGGGGGCGGGCGCGGGGGTGGGGGGGGGGGGGGGGGGCCCCCCCCCCCCCCCCCCCCCCCCCCCCCCCCCCGCCATCCCACGGATAACCCGCTGTTGCTGTTGCTTCGGCTGTTGCTGTTGCCTCTGCGGGTGCAGGGCGCAGCCCTGCAGACAACACCCCTCCCTGAGCATTCCGCGTAGTGGTTTGAGCGCCGCACACACGTCAGCCACGGCACGCTATGCGGCAACGGAACCACCCGTCGTCCACCGAGAACCATCATGTCCCTGCGTCCCCTGCCGCTGCACCACGCCCTGCTGTTGGCCCTGTCATCCCTGCCACTGGCCGCGCTGGCCGAAACCACGTCGCCTGCCCCCACCCAGCAGGTCCCCGGCGTCTACCACCAGCGCGTCGGTGCGCTGCAGGTCACCGCCCTGTTCGACGGCGTGGTCGCATTGGGCCGGCAGGAAGTGGTCGACGTGCCGCCAACGCTGGTCAGCCGCCTGTTGGAAGGCCGCTACGTACCCGAAGACAAGAAGGGCCTGCAGACCGCGATCAACGCCTTCCTGGTGCGCCAGGGCAACCACCTGACCCTGGTCGATACCGGCACCGCACAGTGCTTCGGCCCCGGCCTGGGCCAGGTGCTGGGCAACCTGCGTGCCTCCGGCGTGGACCCGGCCGAGGTGGACGAAGTGCTGTTGACCCACGCCCATCCGGACCACCTGTGCGGGGTGCTCGACGCGCAGGGCAAGCCGGCCTACCCGAATGCCACCGTGTGGCTGTCCAAGGCCGATGCCGATTACTGGCTCAACCCGGCCAGCGAGGCCACCGCGCCGAAGGGCGTGCGCTTTGCCTTCCCGCTGGCGCGCAACGCGGTAGCGCCCTATCAGGCCAGCGGCCACCTGCGCACCTTCAGCCCCGGCGATGCCCTGCCCGGTGGCGCGGTGGCGATGGACACCCATGGCCATACGCCTGGCCATGTCTCCTACCGGTTCGACAGCCAGGGCCAGTCATTGCTGGTGTGGGGCGATGTGCTGCACTTCCACGCGGTGCAGTTCGCGCACCCGGAGGCGGCCTTCGAGGCCGATTCGGATCGCAAAGCCGCCATCGCCAGCCGGCGCGGCCTGCTGCAGCAGGCCACCGCCAACGGTTGGTGGGTGGCCGGTGCGCACCTGCCGTTCCCCGGTCTGGGCCATGTGCGTGGCGAGGGCAAGGCCTATGCGTGGGTGCCGGCGGAGTATTCGCCGTTGAAATGAGGTGCCGCCGGGCCTGGTGGCGTTGCCGGCCAGCGGCCGGCACTACCGGGCATCAGAGCGGTAGCGCCCGGCTGCCAGCCGGGCGACCGGAAATGCCTTATTCCAGCCCCAGCCAGCCGCCGATGATGCCGCGGGCTTCGTCCACACCGGTGCGGGCGGCGCCGGAGAACACCTGCACGCTGACCGTATCACCGAAGGAGGAGTGCAGTTCCTTGCGCACCTTCTGCAGGGTCTGCATCTGCTGGCTGCGGCTCAGCTTGTCGGCCTTGGTCAGCAACGCATGCGCCGGCAGGCCACGCTGCACGGCATAGGCCAGCATCTGCCGGTCGTAGTCCTTCAGCGGGTGGCGGATATCCATCACCACCACCAGGCCCCTCAGCGCATTGCGGGTGCGGAAGTAGCGGTCGATGAAGGCCTGCCAGTGCGCCTGCAGGTCCAGCGGCACCTTGGCGTAGCCGTAACCGGGCAGATCGACCAGATGGGCTTCCGGGGTCACCTGGAAGAACACCAGCTGCTGGGTGCGGCCGGGGGTCTTGGAGACCCGGGCCAGGCTGTTCTGGCGGGTCAATGCGTTGAGAGCACTGGACTTGCCGGCGTTGGAGCGGCCCGCAAAGGCCACTTCGGCCCCCTCATCGGGCGGCAGCTGCCCCATGTTGTGGGCAGAGAGGTGGTATTGAGCGCGTTCGATGAGCAATGACATGTGCATAGGATCGCATGTTGTGGCACCGCGCGCCCGGCCCCGGGCCCTCCGCCGGGAAAATGCTGCACTGCTGCGTTGACCGTGCGCGGAAACGGCGTTGATAATCCGGACGATGCCGTGGCTGCCGCCCGGCCCGGTCCATACGGAGCTTTAGCATGCGCCACGCTCGCGTTCTTGCCGTATCCGCCCTTGCCACTGCCGTAGTCGTTGCCGCCGCTGCGTTCGCGCAGACCACGTTGACCCCGCTGCCCGACAACGGGCCGATCAACACCGCCTCGCTGGAGGTCGATTTCAGCAAGACCCACTGGGGCGATGCCAAGGCCGGCCAGACCAAGGCCTCGGCCTGCGCGGCCTGCCATGGCGCCGACGGCAATTCCACGGTGGAGATGTACCCATCCATCGCCGGCCAGAGCGAACGCTACGTCGCCCAGCAGATGGCCCTGATCGCCAATGGGCAGCGCAGCTCCGGCGCGGCGGTGGCGATGGTGCCGTTCGTACAGAACCTCACCCCGCAGGACATGCGCGACATCGGCGCGTTCTTCGCCACGCAGAAGGCCACTGCCGGCATCGCCGATGACACGGCGGTCACCGACGGCCCCTACAAGGGCATGAAGTTCTACGAGATCGGCCAGCAGCTGTACCGTGGCGGTGACGCCAAACGCGGCCTGCCGGCCTGCATGGCCTGCCACGGCCCCAGTGGCGCCGGTAATCCGGGCCCGGCCTATCCGCACATCGGCGGCCAGCACGCCAGCTATGTCGCGCGCCGCCTGCAGGAATACCAGGCCGGCCAGACCAACGAGACCGACAAGGCGCACTTCCAGATCATGGCTGCGGTTGCGCAGAAGCTGAGCGAGCAGGAGGTGCAGGCGCTGTCGAGCTACCTGCAGGGCCTGCACAACAAGGCCGACGACGTGGCCGTTGCCACCACGCCGGCACAACCGGCTGCCGCCCCCTGACCACCACTGGTCGGCCCGGGTCGCCACGCCGGCCCGCGGCTGCGGTATGTTTCCTTCACGCCGGCGACCGCGCCGGCGTTGCTTTTTTCAACGGAGATGCGTGTCGATGAGGTTGATTTCCCGCCTGCTGTTGTCTGTGCTGGTGCTGCTGCCGCTGGTAGCCTGCGCCGCCACCCCCGCCAATGCCCCGCTGGTCGAAGGCAAGGACTACGAGCGCATCGCCCAGCCGGGCCCGTTCCAGCCGCTGGCCGGCAAGATCGAGGTGGTCGAGGTCTTCGGCTACACCTGCCCGCACTGCGCCCGTTTCGAACCGCAGCTGGAAGCCTGGGCAGCCAAGCTGCCGGCCGATGTGCGCTTCACTCCGGTACCGGCAGCCTTCGGCGGCGCCTGGGATGCCTGGGCACTGGCCTACTACGCCGCCGACGAAGTCGGCGTGGCCAAGCGCAGCCATGGCGCCGTGTTCAAGGCCCTGCACCAGGACGGCTCGCTGCCGATGCAGAACGTCTCGGCCGATGAGCTCGCCACCTTCTACAAGGCCTACGGCGTGACCCCGGACCGTTACCTGCAGGCCCTGCGCGGCGATGCCGTACAGAAGAAGGTCGATGCCGCCCGCGCGTTCGCCCAGCGCACCAAGATCCCCGGGACCCCGGCGCTGATCATCAACGGCCAGTACCTGGTCCGTGGCGACAGCTTCGACGACCAGCTGCGCATCGCCTCGGCGCTGATCGCCCAGGCCCGCGCCGCCCGCGGCCGCTGAACCAACACCCACCACCGACACGGCGCTGTCGCCGCCGCGTGTCATCATTTCCCCCTGGCCGGCGCATGACGCCGGCCCCACCTTTCCAGATGCTGGAGACGTTTCCATGAAGATCCGTTACGCCCTCGCACTCGCAGCGCTGCTGCCGATCCTGGCGGCCTGCAAGGCCGACGACGGCAGCACCAACACCACCGCGGCCCCGGCCGAACCGGCGACCGCTCCGGCCACCACCGAGCCCGCCGCTGCACCGGCCGCGGGCAGCGAAGGCACCGCTCCGGCTGTCGCCGAAGGCGAGAAGGCCCCAGCCGAAGCCGCACCGGCTGCCGCACCGGCTCCGAGCACCGCCGCGCTGACCGGCCCGGCTCCGGTGGAAGGCGCCGATTACCAGGTCATCCCGAACGGCCAGCCGTTCCAGCCGGCCGCCGGCAAGATCGAAGTGACCGAGATCTTCGGCTATGTCTGCCCGGCCTGCGCCGCATTCCAGCCGCTGGTCGGCCCGTGGAAGGCCGGCCTGCCGAGCGACGTGAACTTCGTCTACGTGCCGGCCATGTTCGGCGGCACCTGGGATGACTACGCCCGTGCCTTCTACGCCGCGCAGACCCTGGGCGTGCAGGAGAAGACCCACGAAGCGCTGTACGCCGCCATCCACTCGCAGAAGACCCTGAAGGGCGAGCGTGGCCGTGATTCGGTGGACGACATTGCCAAGTTCTACGGTGCCTACGGCGTGGATCCGAAGCAGTTCGCCGCCACCATGGGCAGCTTCGCGGTGAATGCCAAGACCAACTCGGCCAAGCAGTTCGCCCAGCGCAGCCAGATCAGCGGCACCCCGTCGATCATCGTCAACGGCAAGTACCTGGTGAAGGGCAAGAGCTTCCCGGACATGCTGCGCATTGCCGACCACCTGATCGCCCGCGAACGCGGTGCGGCCCAGGCTCACTGATCCAAGAGAAGCGTTTCCCGGCCGTGAATTCCCCCCGTACACGGACCCTGCGCTTGCTGACGGCCAACATCCAGGCCGGCTCAAGTACCCGCCGCTACAGCGACTATGTGACCCGCAGCTGGTCACATGCGCTGCCGGCGGGCCGCAAGCGCAGCAGCCTGGACGCGATCGCCACCCTGGCGCGCGAACATGACATCGTCGGCCTGCAGGAGGCCGACCCGGGCAGCCTGCGCTCGGGCTTCACCAACCAGACCCACTACCTGGCCCAGCGTGCCGGCTTCAACTACTGGAGCCACCAGCCGAACCGGCGCATGGGCGGGGTCGCCTCCAGCGCCAACGGCCTGCTGAGCAAGCTGGAACCGGTGGAAGTGCAGGATCACGCCCTGCCCGGCCGCATCGGCGGGCGCGGCGTGCTGCTGGCCAAGTTCGGCGACGGCGCCGATGGCCTGGCGGTAGCGGTAGCCCATCTGTCGCTGGGCGCGGGTTCGCGGATGTCGCAGCTGGGCTTCATCGCCGAGCTGCTGTCCGACCATCCCAACGCGGTACTGATGGGCGACTTCAACTGCCTGGCCGAACGCCCGGAAATGCAGGTGCTGTACCAGAAGACCCGCCTGCAACCACCGGGCTGCATCGTGCCGACCTTCCCCAGCTGGCGCCCCGATCGCGCCATCGACCACATCCTGGTCAGCAGCGGCCTGCAGACCCGCACCGTGGAAGCCGTACCGGCCGCGTTCTCCGATCACCTCGCCCTGGCGATGCAGATCGACGTCCCGGCCGACGCCCTGCGCTGACCGCTCCTGGTGGGTGCCAACCTTGGTTGGCACGCTCTCCGCCGGGCATGGCCCGGCGCTACCCCGCCTGCACCACCGGCACCTTCAGCCGCCGCGCGGTCATCGTGCTGCCCACCGAGGCCAGCACCGTGCAGCCGATCGCCAGCCACTGCAATCCATGCAGGTGCTCGTGCAGCAGCAGCATCGCCCACAGCGCGGCCACTGCCGGCTCCATGCTGATCAGGATGCCGAAGGTCTCCTTGGGCAGGCGCTTGAGCGCCATCATCTCCAGCGACATCGGGATCGCGCTGGAGACCAGCGCTACCAGCAGGCCCGCCGCCAGGATCTTCGGATCGAGCAGTGCGGCGCCGGCATGCACCACGCCCACCGGCACCACCACCAGCGACGCCGCCAGCAGCCCCAGCGACACCGAATGCCCGGCGTGCAGATGGCCGGCACGCTTGCCGAACACGATGTACAGGCCCCAGCACGCCGCCGCACCCATGGCATACAGCACGCCGGCCGGATCCAGCGCCGGGCCGCCACCGATCGGCAACAGCAACAGCAGCCCCACCGCCGCGCAGCCCACCCACAGGAAGTCGATCGGTCGTCGTGATGACAGCATCGCCACCGTCAGCGGCCCGGTGAACTCGATGGCCACCGCGATGCCGAAGGGAATCGTGCGCAGGGCCATGTAGAACAGCAGGTTCATCAGACCCAGGGTGAGCCCGTAGCGCAGGATGGTGATCGCATCCACGCGGCTGGTCTTCCAGCGCCATGGCCGCCAGAACAGCAGCAGCAACAGCGCCGAGAAGCCCACGCGCAACGCGCTGGTGCCCTGCGCGCCGATCAGTGGGAACAGGTGTTTTGCGTAGGAGGTGCCGATGGCCAGCGAGGTGACCGAGCCGAGCACCGCCAGCGCCGGCAACATCGGCGCGAGTCGTGAGGTCTGCATGCGCAAAGTCTATTGCGCCGGCGCCGAGCACTTGGCTCAATTGACAGCCCGTTCGTGCAATTTCTGCTCGCCATGGCCACCGCCCCCGTGCTCGACAGCTTCGACCGCGCCATCCTCGACCTGCTGCAGCGGGACAACACCCTGCCGCAGCGCGAAATCGCCGAGGCCGTGCACCTGTCCACTCCGGCCGTGCAGCGCCGCATCAAGCGCCTGCAGGACAGCGGCGTGATCGCAGCCAATGTGGCGGTGGTCGCCGCCGCCAAGGTCGGGCGGCCGCTGACCATCATCGTCGAGGTGCGCGTGGTCAGCGAGCAGCGCGAACGCGTGGCGCCGTTCAAGCGCCGCGTACAGGACGACCCGGCCGTGCAGCAGTGCTACTCGATCACCGGCGATGGCGATTTCCTGCTGCTGCTTTCGGCCGCGTCGATGGAGGAGTACGAGGCGATCACCGAGCGCTTGTTCGGTGGCGATGACAACATCGAGCGTTTCCGTACCTCGGTGGCACTGGGCACCTTGAAGCGGAGTTTCGAGGTCCCGCTGGCACCGGTTCTGTAGCGTCGAGCCATGCTCGACTGCGCTTTTACCGCAGAGCAGCAGCCGTCGAGCATGGCTCGACGCTACAGTCGGAGACCATGAGTACTCCGTCCTCTCCTGCCGGTCGCCTGCGCCGCTGGCTGCTGCGCGGTCTGTGGCTGGCCATTGCCGTCGTTGCCGCGATGGCGCTGTGGAACAGTCCCTGGGCCGCCGCACCAAAGATGCTGTGGACACTCGCGCAGATGCCGCCGGCCACCGAACTCCCGGTGCCGGTGGAGGGTGTGCGCCCCCGCCAGATCGCCGATACCTTCGGCGCGCCGCGCGGCCGCGACCGCTCCCACGCCGGCATCGATATCTTCGCCCAGCGCGGCACGCCGGTGCGCAGCGTCACTGCCGGCGTCATCGCGGATGTCAGCGAACGCGGCCTCGGTGGTCGCCAGGTCTGGGTGATCGGGCCCGGGCGAGAACGCTACTACTACGCGCATCTGGAAGGCTGGGCCGAGGGCCTGGCGCGCGGCCAGGTGGTGCAGGCCGGTGACCTGCTCGGCCACGTGGGCGACAGCGGCAATGCCAAGGGCACGCCGCCGCATCTGCACTGGGGCATCTACGGCACGAACGGCCCCCGCAACCCGTTGCCGTTGCTGCGCTGATCGCCACGGCGCACCCGCGCACCGAACCGTTCATGATTTGTAAATAGGAATAGTTCGTATTACCATTTCTTTCGTTTCCGGTGGTGCCAGGACGGCCTGCCCGCCCTTCCCCTACCCGTAGCGCCTCGCCTCCTGGATGCCGGCCGAACGCGCGTGCTCGTCCAGGACCCCCATGACCCGTCCCGCCTTCCGTACCCTGCAGCCGCAGCGGCTGTCCGTTGCCGTGCTTGCCGTTCTCTGCGCCGTGGCCCCGGCCGCCTTCGCCGACACCGCCGCCGATCCGACCACGCTGGACAAGGTGGTGGTCAAGGGCGAACGTGCCGAAGGCTATTCGGTGCGCCGCACCTCGGCCGGTACCCGCTTCGATCTGGCACCGCGCGAGATCCCGCAGTCGGTCAGCATCATCAGCCACCAGCGCATCGAAGATCAGAAGCTGGACGACATCATCGACGTGCTGGCCAACACCACCGGCGTGACCAGCACCCAGTCCGACAGCGAGCGCACCGAGTTCTACGCGCGTGGCTTCTACATCGATGCCTACCAGTTCGATGGCCTGCCGACGCAGATGGTGCAGAACTGGAGCTACGGCGATTCCGGCCTCGATCTTGCGCTGTACGACCGCGTGGAAGTGGTACGCGGCGCTACCGGCCTGCTCAGCGGTGCCGGCAATCCGTCCGCCTCGGTGAACCTCATCCGCAAACACGCCGACAGCGCAGAACTGACCGGCAGCATCTCGGTGAACGTCGGCAGTTGGGGCCGCACACGCACCACCGTGGACGTGGGCACCGCGCTGAACGCCAGTGGCACGGTGCGCGGCCGGGTGATCGGCAGCTACCTGGACACCGATGGTCAGATGGACCGCTACAACCAGCGCAAGACGCTGGGTTATGCCGTCATCGACGCCGACCTGACCCCGGACACGCAGCTCAGCGTGGGCTACGACTACCAGCAGAAGCGCGCCAACGGCGCGACCTGGGGCGGCTTCCCGATGTGGTACGCCGATGGCAGCCCGACCAACTATCCGACCTCGTTCAATCCGTCGCCGGACTGGACCTACTGGGACACCACCAGCAAGCGTGCGTTCGCCACCCTGCAGCATGCCTTCAGCAACGGCTGGAAGTTCAAGATCGGCGCCACCCACGACCGCACCAAGGCCGACGACAAGCTGTTCTATCCGGCCTACACCGCGTTCAACAAGACCACGGGCGCCGGCATCACGCCGATGGCCGGCTTCTACAACACCGAGCGCAAGGTTGATGGCATCGATGGCTACATCGATGGGCCGTTCCAGCTGTTCGGCCGCGAGCACCAGTTCATGGCCGGCCTGAGCTACAACAAGCGTGAGTTCGCCAACTATGGTGATTTCCAGCCTGACTTCAACGATCCGAATGCACAGTACCTGCCGCTGGCCAGCTACTTCGGCTGGACCGGTGATTTCCCGCAGCCGAACTGGCGACCGCTGAAGCTTGCCAGCCAGGGCACCATCACCCAGAAGGCCGGCTATGCCGCCGCACGCCTGTCGCTGGCCGATCCACTGAAGCTGATCATCGGTGCGCGCTACACCGACTGGAAGAGCGAAGACGAAGGCAACGACCGCTCGCACAAAGTGACCACGCCGTATGCCGGCCTGGTCTACGACATCAACGATACCTACTCCGCCTACGCCAGCTATACCGAGATCTTCCAGCCGCAGACGCTGCGCAACAAGCAGGGCAGCTACCTCGATCCGGTCGATGGCAAGAGCTACGAAGTCGGCGTCAAGGGCGCGTGGTTCGACAACCGGCTGAATGCATCCGTGGCAGTGTTCCGCATCGAGCAGGACAACGTTGGCCAGGAAACCATGGACAAGGTCGACGGGCAAATGAACGAGACCGCCTACATCGCTGCACGTGGCACCGTCAGCCGCGGCTTCGAGTTCGAAGTGAACGGCGAACTGGCACCGGGCTGGAACGCGACCTTCGGTGCTTCACGTTACGTGGCCAAGGACATCAACGGCGCCGACATCAACACCAACCTGCCGCAGACCGCGCTGAAGCTGTTCACCAGCTACACCCCGCAATCGCTGCAGGAACTGACCGTCGGCGGAGGTGCCAACTGGCAGAACCGCATCTACTACGCTGCGCCGGTAGTGGGCCGTTTCGAACAGGAAGGCTACGCGCTGGTCAGTGCCTTCGTGCGCTACCGCATCTCGCCGGAGTTCAGCGTGCAGGCCAACCTCAACAACCTGCTGGACAAGAAGTACTACTCGCAGATCACCGGCTACGGTGCCTACGGCGACGGCCGCAATGGCTCGCTGACGTTCACCTGGGCGTTCTGATCCAACCGGCCTTGTAGCGTCGAGCCATGCTCGACTCGATCACACGGGGTCGTCGAGCACGGCTCGACACCACAACGGGGGCGCCCAGCGCCCCCGTTGCCGCGCTGCCCTTGCAGGTGTAGCGTCGCGCAGACGGATACCTCGCGCCTTCCCCCTCAAGGACGACCGGCCATGCGCACCCGCACGAAACTCGGTCTATCGCTCGTGGCCCTGTTCTCTTCGCTGCCGCTGATGGTCGCTACAGGCAATGGCTACTTCATCCTGCTTCTGCTGATCGGCCTGCCCGCAGCGATCCTGTTCTGGTTCGATCTGGGCCGTGAACTGCGCGCCATCCCCACTCCTACCCGCTCCGAGCGCGCGCTGGGATTGGCAATGGGCATTCCACAGGTGCTGTTCGGACTGTTGTGCGCGGGGATCGGCCTGATCCTGGTGGCCTGGATCCTGTACAACCTGCTGGTCCAAACGCTGCCACAGTTCCGCATTCCCTCACTGCCTGGTTTCGCGGTCGGGCCGATGATGATCATGGCCGGGCTGGGATGGGCACGCACCGCGTTCCGCCGTGCCAGCCTTGAACAGGATGACCCGGAACAGGACATTCCGGATTGACCACCTTCATGGAGTCGAGCATGGCTCGACGCTGCAACGGCGCCGGGCTGAGCCCGGCGCCGTCCCTTCATCAGAAACGCAGGTCCGCGCGCAGGTACCAGTAGCGGCCACGCGGGATGTCATAGGTCGAAGCGTCGTAACCGTTCAACGAGCACGACAGGCAGATCGGCGGATCCTTGTCGAACACGTTGTTCAGGCCAGCGGTCAGCTGCAGCCCCTTCATCCAGTCGATCTTGTAGCCCACCTGCATGTCATGGAAGGTAGTGGCCGACAGCGTATTGGTGCCTGCGGCCTGGTTGCTGCAGACCGGGAATACAGAGGCGTCACCGCAGTTCTCGGTCAATTCGGAGATATGCCGAACGGTCCAGTTGGCACTCCAGCGGTCCAGCGTCCAGCCGATGCTGGCATTGCTGGTCCATTCCGGAATCGAGCTGTCGGCCACTTCCACGCCCGGCTTCTGCGGCTGCTTCTGGCCCGCCGCACCGGTGGCCTCGTAGCGGCCGACGAACGTGTTCTTCCAGCCCAGCTTGAACTGGCCGATCGAGCTCTGCGGCAACGTCCAGAACAGATCCACGTCCCAGCCATCGGTCTTGATCGAGCCGAGATTGGTCAGGCGGTTGTTGAAGCTGCTCACTGCACCGGTATTGGCGCGGGTGATGCCATCGCAGTAGATCGGATCCAGCGTTTCCACGCACAGGTCCAGCTGGGTCTGCGCGTTGATTGCCTGGATCGCGCCATCGATGGCATGGCGATAGAAGGTCACCTCCACGTCGAAGCGCTCGGACCACGAGGTGTTGTTGCCAAACCACGGGCTCCACACGAAACCGGCACTGAAACTGCGCGAGCGCTCCGGATCCAGCTCGCGGTTGCCGCCGGTGGTCACCGAGATCTGCGAGTTGGCCTGCTGGAAGCCGGCCGGCACGCCCAGCGCGGCACAGTTGGCGGCGCTGCCGCGCGGCGGCGTACCGCCCAGGCCCACCGAGCATGGATCGAACAACTGCAGGTCGGCACGCGCGGCCGAACCGTACAACTCACCGATCGACGGTGCACGGAAGCCCTCGGCATAGGTCGTGCGCAGCACGAAATCGTCGGTCACCTGCCAACGCAGGCCGTACTTGGGCGTGAATTCGCCACCGAAGGTGGAGTAGTCCGAATAGCGCCCGGCCAGGCTCAGGTCCAGCTTCTTGCCGAATGAAGAGTCGGCGAAGATCGGCACGCTCAACTCCAGGTAGGCCTCGTTGACGTCATACGAGCCGGACGTCGGCTGCGAAGGCACGCCGTTGTAGTGGCCCGCCACCGTCAGCGGATCGGGCTGGTACGAACCCTCGTACTTGCGATACTCGAAGCCGGTAGCGAACGACACCGGGCCGGCCGGCAGCGTGAACAGGTCGCTGGACAGGTTGGCGGTGAACAGGCTCAGCTCGTTCTGGCTGCGGTCACGCACCACCGGCTGGATCCACTTCAGCATGTCCGGAGTGATCGAACCGGCACCGCCGAAGATGTTCAGCGGCACGCAGCCCGGCGTCGCCGCACAGACGGACGGATCGCCCAGCGCCATGTTGACGTTGTAGATGTTGTAGCTGCCGTAGTTGGTCTGTTCGGCCTTGTTCTTGCTGTACATGCCGTTGACGTCCCAGTACCAGCTGCGGTCAGCCGCCTGGAAGTTGCCGACGAAGCCGGTGGCGAAATACGTGGTGTCCACTTCCTGCTTGAACACGCGCGCGCCGCCTTCCACCGGACGGCGACCGATCAGGCTCAGGTTGTCACCCGAGACCAGGTCGAAGCCGAACGGGTTGTACGGGTTGAGCGCAGACACGGTGATGTTGTCGGCCAGCAGATTGCCGGTGGCGCCATCGGGACCGAAGAACAGCGGCTCCGGGCCGGCCTGGTTGGTCGACTCACGGCGGTTGCCCAGTGCCTTGACGTACCACTGCACGTTGTCGGTGATGTCGAAGCGGAACTGACCGAACAGGCCTTTACGCTCCGACGGTGTCAGCACCATGTTGTATTCGGCGAAGTTGAAGCGATCAGCACTGGTGAAGCAGTGATAGTCATCGGTGCGCGCGCAGCCGGCACTGCCGTCGTAGCGCGGGTTGCTCACGCCGGTATTGGGCACGATGTTCTGCACCGCACCGGTGTTCGGGTCGGTGAACATGAAACGGCCCTGCGGAATGCCACCGCTGCCGAAGGCCAGGCCGGTGCCGGGAATCGGGAAGCGCGACTGCTCGCGGTCCTTGGCGAACACCGGATCCTGCTTGGTCCAGCTGGCGCCGAGGAACAGGCTGAAGCGGTCGCCGCTCTTGCCCCAGGCCAGGTCCACGCCCTTCTGCGTGCCATCGCCCTTGCTGTACTCGCCGTAGTTCAGGGTCACCTGGCCGCCATCGAAGTCACGGCGGGTGATGATGTTGACCACGCCGGCAATGGCATCGGAGCCATACAGCGACGACGCGCCATCTTCGAGCACTTCGATGCGCTCGACGATGGCCAGCGGAATGGTGTTGAGGTCGGTGGCCGAGCCCACACCGGAGGCGGACGACTCATTGACCCAGCGGATGCCGTCAACCAGCACCAGCACGCGCTTGGCGCCCAGATGGCGCAGGTCCACCTGCGCCGAGCCAGCACCTACACCACTGCCATCGGGCGGGAAGCCGAAGTTGCCGGACGAATTGAACTTGGCATTGAGCGCGGAACCGGAACCGGTGAGCTGCTGCAGCACTTCGCCGATCGAGGTCAGGCCGGTGCGTTCGATATCACCGCGGGTCAGCGTCTGGATCGGCACCTGGCCTTCGACTTCAGCGCGCTTGATGCGGGTACCGGTGACTTCCACCGCATCGAGGTTGGTGGTGGATTGTGCAGCGGCACCCAACGGTGCCAGGGTCATCACGCACAGCGCGACGGCAACCGCCAAAGGGCGGTGGTGCAGGTGATTCATTCGCTCTCTCTCCAAAGGAATGTCGGGACAAGGGCTGCCGCACTCCCTCCCTGCATGGCGGCGCCGTCTCCTTTGTAAACAAGTGGTAAAAATCGCGGCGTGATGATCGACACTCTTTCACGCGGAATTGACGCAATTGCAGGCCGATTGCGTCAGATGACTGCAGGTTATGACCGGACGATATTGTTCACGACAGGCAGCCTTGATGCCGGCTGCGACAGCGCGCGCCGGGGGCTGCCACATTCATGGAAAAGGTCTTTGCCGGACCGTTTCAGGAATAGTTTGAAATTCCCTCTTTCAGAAGGCGCCGCTAGTCGATCCAGCGCAGACTCGCACCTCCAGCCATTCGCGGGAGGGTCGATCATGAAAGCGGTGAGTGCGGTGCTGGGTGTCACGACGGTGATGACGCTGCTTTTTTCCCTGGCGGGCGAATCGAGAGCAGGCGGCGTGATCGAGTGCAACAACTGCCCCTCTCCCAGCGATGCGGCCTTGGCCTCGGGAGAGGGATTGACGGTTGTGGTGGATTTCGAGAGAGCCGAGTTGACTGCTTTCGACGTTGAACGTGCCGCTGGGACCGGAAGGTGGCGAGCACATCCAACCCCGGTTCCAGCGCAGATTGAAATGGCCTTTCTGCGGATCCTGGATGCGACACTGTCAGCAGGGGAAGCGCCGCTCATGCAGCAATCACCGCATGAGCGGCAGTGAGACATCGCACTACCGCACGAACGCAATGCGCTCCATGCCGGTCGCCTCGGCTGCGGCCAGAATCCTCGCCATGCCTTCGTATTCGGCCGCCGGATCGGTGGCGATACGCAGCTCCGGCAGGTTGCCGGCATGTTCGCCCGCCTGTGCCTGCAGGCGCGCCTGCAGCTCACTGATCACCATCGGCTGGCCATTCCAGCTGAGCTGGTTGGCAGCGTCCAGGCGCAGCTCGATCGGCGGTGGCGGTTCGGGACGGTCGACCACGCGATCGGTGGCCTGTGGCAACTGCACGGCTATCGGCCGGGCCACGATCGGCGCGGTCACGATGAAGATGATCAACAGCACCAGCATCACATCCACCAGTGGCGTGACATTGATGTCCGCCAGCGGGCCGCTTCTTCCTGCGCTACTGAACGCCATGTGCCGCTCCCTGCAGCCGGGCCGTTCGCCCAAGCTCGACACTACGTCGCCCGCAGGCTCGCGAGGCAGTGCCTGCAGCACGAGCATTCAGCTGCCGTTGCCGACCCATCGCGTGCACGCAATGCGAAACTGAATTCAGCCATTGCCCGCTATGCTGCCCGCCATGACCCGACGCTCTTCGACCGCCCTGTCCCTGCTGCCCTTGGCCACCACGCTGCTGATCGGCTGCGCCAATGCCCAGTCCCTCGACGCCCAGAACGCGCAGCTGAAGGCCGCGATCGCTGCCGCCGAACGCGGCCAGTTCGATCCCGGCCAAGCCGCCGCACTCAGCCGCCATCCTGCATACGGCTGGCTGGAGTACGCCAACCTGCGCCGCAACATCGACACCGTCGATACCGCGCAGGCGCAGGCCTTCCTCAAGCGCTACGACGGCCAGGCCGTGGCTACCACCTTCCGCAGCGTGTGGCTGCCCTCGGTCGCACGCCGCCAGGACTGGCCGACCCTGCTCGCCAACTGGGCGCCCACCGACAACGCCGGCCTGCGCTGTGCGCAGCTGACCGCGCGCCAGGTGACCGGCAAGGTTGATCCGCAGTGGATCAGCGAAGCGCAGGATCTGTGGCGCAAGAGCGGCAAGTCGCTGCCGGACGGCTGTGATGCCGTTTTCGCCGTGCTGCAGGCGCAGGGTGGTCTGAGCGACGCGCTGCGCTGGGAACGCATCGATGCCGCCGCCGACGCCCAGCAACCCGCTGTGATGCGCAGCGCCGCACGTGGCCTGCCTGCCACCGACCTGGCGCTGGCCAACAATTACGCGGCCTTTGTCGACAAGCCCAATGCCAGCGCATTGAACTGGCCGCGCAACGAGCGCAGCCGGCGCATCGCCACTGATGGCCTGGCCAAGCTGGCCAAGGCCGATCCCGGCGCCACCGAACAGCAGCTGCCGCAGTACGCGCAGGCACTGGGCCTGAGTGCCGAGCAGCAGGGCCAGGTGCTGTACCAGATCGCACTGTGGACGGTGGCGTCCTACCTGCCCGATTCGGCGCGGCGCCTCAACGCGGTGCCGGAATCGGCGTACGACGAACGCCTGCACGAGTGGCGCGTGCGCGAAGCGATGTCGCGCGGTGACTGGCCGGCGGCGCTGACCGCGATCCGCAAGATGGGCAGCAAGCAGCGCAGCGACCCGCGCTGGCGCTACTTCGAAGGCCGCATGCTGGAGAAGACCGGCCAGGCCCAACAGGCGCAGCCGCTGTTCCGCGAGGCCGCGCGCGCACCGACCTTCCATGGTTTCCTCGCCGCCGACAAACTGCAGCAGGGCTACACGCTGTGCCCGTGGAAGCCGAACGACAGCACGCAAGCACAAGCGGTGATCGCGCGCGACCCAGCCATCCAGCGCGCGATGGCGCTGTACCAGATCGATCGCGCCGGCTGGGCCGTGGCCGAATGGAACAGCGCGCTATCGCGCTTCGATGACACCCAGCGCCGCCTCGCCGTTCGCGTAGCGCAGGACAATGGCTGGTTCGACCGCGCCGTGTTCGCACTCGGCAAGCAGCCGCAGGAACAGCGCCTGTACGACCTGCGTTTCCCGCTGCACCACGACGCCACCATCCGCCGCGAATCGGCACGCAACGCGATCGATCCGGCCTGGGTGGCGGCAGAGATCCGCGCCGAGAGCACCTTCACCCCGCGCGCGCGCTCGCCTGCCAACGCCATGGGCCTGATGCAGGTGCTGCCGGCCACCGGTGCCGGCGTGGCCAAGTCGATCGGCCTGACCGGCTACGGCGGCGCCGACAGCCTGTACGACCCGGACACCAACATCGCCATCGGTACCGCCTATCTGCGCCAGCTGATGAACAAGTACGACGGTCTGCCGTACGTGACCATCGCCGCCTACAACGCCGGCCCGACCCCGACCGCGCGTTGGCAGGGCCAGCGCCCGGGTTATGACCCGGACCTGTGGATCGAGACCATCAGCTACAAGGAAACCCGCGAGTACGTCGCGCGCGTGCTGGCCTTCAGCGTGATCTACGACTGGCGCCTCAATGGTGATGCGCTGCCTCTGAGCGACCGTCTGATGGGCCGCCTGGTGGACAAGCGCAAGAGCTTCAGCTGCGCCGCCAACGCGGACCAGGGCGGCGATTGATCGCACTGCGGTCGTGGGGGGGGCGGGGGCGGGGGGGGGCAGATAGAAGGGGTGGCGGGGCCCGGCCGCGCCGTTCCCGCCCCGCGGCCGGCCCGCCCGGCGCCGGGCCCCCCCCCCCCCCCCCGGGGGCCCCCCCCCCCCCCGCCACTACCCGGCATCCGTTTCCCGGGGAGGGGAAAGCGATGAGCCTGCTGGCCTGGATCGGGATATTCGCCGCCTGGAGCCTGTTCGCCACCTGGGTATTGCGCTGGGGTGGCGCGGCCTGGATGGAAGGCTGGAAGTCGCTGGCCTTCGTCGACAGCTGGGGCAGCCTGTGGGACGAAGCGCAGATCAAGCTCTACTTCCTCTGCCTGTGGATCGTCTACG
>NZ_JAWIRU010000014.1:113577-115338 GCF_036320025.1 Stenotrophomonas sp. SMYL86 | reverse complement strand
TACCAGAGCAGGATGCCGTTCCGACAGATCGCGGAAATCTGTCGAAGGCGGGGGGGGGGGGGGGGGGGGGGGGGGGGGGCGGGGGGGGGCGGGGGGGGGCGGCCGGGGGGGGGGGGGGGCGGGGCCCCCCCCCCCCCCCGCCCCCCCCCCCCCCCCCCCGCCAACCCACAGGAACCCAGCTTTTGAAATTGCTCCGGCTCCGGCCGTTGCTCCGGCCTCTGCGGGTGCAGGGTGCAACCCTGCAGAACAAACCCCACCCTACGCCGCCGTCGGTTGTGCAATCTTCCCCCGCGCACTACGATCCTGCGGTTCGCGCGCGCAGGCGCGCACCCGTATTCCTGCTGAGCGCCCCGTGCGCCGCATCTGCCAACCCGAGGTATCCATGGTCATCAAACCGCGCGTCCGCGGCTTCATCTGCGTCACCACCCACCCGACCGGCTGCGAAGCCGCGGTCAAGCAGCAGATCGACTACATCCGCGCACGTCCGCCGATCCAGAATGGTCCCAAGCGCGTGCTGGTGATCGGCGCCTCCACCGGCTACGGCCTGGCTGCGCGCATCACTGCCGCCTTCGGCAGTGGCGCCGCCACCCTGGGCATCTTCTTCGAACGCCCGGGTAGTGAAACCAAGCCGGGCACCGCGGGCTGGTACAACTCGGCCGCGTTCCACAAGTACGCCGACGAAGCCGGCCTGTACGCCAAGAGCATCAACGGCGATGCCTTCTCCGATGAAGTGAAGGCCAGGACCATCGAGATGATCAAGGCCGATCTCGGCCAGGTCGACCAGGTCGTCTACAGCCTTGCCGCGCCGCGCCGCAAGCACCCGAAGACCGGAGAGATCATCAGCTCCACGCTGAAGCCGATCGGCGAGCCGATCACCCTGCGTGGCCTGGATACCGACAAGGAAGTGCTGACCGAGACCCATCTGCAGCCGGCCACCCCGGAAGAAATCGCTGGCACCGTCGCGGTGATGGGCGGCGAGGACTGGCAGATGTGGATCGATGCGCTGGCCGACGCCGGCGTGCTGGCCAATGGCTGCACCACCACCGCATTCACCTACGTGGGCGAAGAGATCACCCAGGCGATCTACTGGAATGGCTCGATCGGTGCGGCCAAGAAGGACCTGGACACCAAGGTGCTGGGCCTGCGCGAGAAGCTGGCCAGGATCGGTGGCGACGCGCGCGTGTCGGTGCTGAAGGCCGTGGTCACCCAGGCCAGCTCGGCCATTCCGACCATGCCGCTGTACCTGTCGCTGCTGTTCAAGGTGATGAAGGAAAAGGGCACGCACGAAGGCTGCATCGAACAGCTCGACGTGCTGTACGATATCCTCTACGGCGGCAAGGCCGATGGCGTGGCGGTCGATCGTCTGCGCCACGACCTGGTCGATGGCGATGGCCACACCGTCGCGCTGGTCGATGACGAAGGCCGCCTGCGTGCCGATTACAAGGAAATGGCCGCGGACGTGCAGGGCAATGTGGTCGCGCTGTGGCCGCAGGTGACCAACGAGAACCTGTACGAGATCAGCGATCTGGCCGGCTACAAGGCCGATTTCCTGCGCCTGTTCGGTTTTGGCGTGGAGGGTGTCGACTACGAGGCCGACGTCAATCCGGACGTGAAGATCGAAAATCTGGTCGACATGACCTGATCAACGAAGAGGCCGGCGAAAGCCGGCCTTCTCTTTGGGTGGTGCCGGGCGCGGGGCGGGCACCCCCGGGGCGTGCGCGGGGCCGGCCGCCGGGGGGCCCACGAAGCGGCACCCGCACC
>NZ_JAWIRU010000014.1:104577-113567 GCF_036320025.1 Stenotrophomonas sp. SMYL86 | reverse complement strand
CACAACCCACGCGGCCGGCGAACCCCGCCCTTCTCTTTGGGGGGTGCCGGCCGCGGGCCGGCAACCACGGGTACTTGCAGCTGCCGGCCAGCGGCCGGCACTACCATCGGTCACCCGAACTCGAAGCCCATCTCCGGCAACGCCGGGCCGACGAAGTCGCCCTGCACGTAGTCCACGCCGGCACTGAACAGCAACGTCATCGAATTGGCATCGCTGACGAACTCGGCGATGGTGCGGATGCCGGCTTCCTGCGCGCGCGCGGTGATCTGGCTGATGCGGTCGATGTTCTCGCGGGTGGCTGCCAGGTCACTGGTGAAGCCACGGTCCAGCTTGAGGAACTGCGGCTGGAAGTGGGCCAGCAGCTGGAACGAATCCAGCCCCGAACCGAACTGCTCCAGGCCGATGCGGCAGCCCAGCGGTGCTACTTCGGCAAGGAACTGCTGTGCACTGCGCAGGTGAGTGAACACCTTCGCTTCCGGCGCATGCAGCCACAGCCGTTCGCCGGGTACACCCTGAGCCTGCAGCTCGCGGCGCAGGGTAGCGATCATTTGCGGGTCGTCGAAGGATTCCGGCGTCACTTTCACCAGCATCTGCGTGGCATGGCCTTCGCGTGCACGCTGGCCCAGCACCGCGATGGCCCGTGACACCACCCAGCGGTTGATGTCGGCCAGCAGGCCGTGCTCCTCCGCGATACCGAGGAACGCGGTCGGACTCAGCAGTTCGCCGTTGTGCTCCAGGCGCAGGTAGGCCTCATACAGCTCCAGCGACTCGCCCTGCAGGTTCAGCACCGGCTGGTAGTGCAGCTGGAAGCCGTCACCGGCCAGCGCTTCACGGATACGGGCGACCCAGCGCAGCACGCGTTCTTCCTCCACGCGGTCGGCGGCGGCCGGGTCGAAGATGCGGCAGGTGTTGCCCAGTTCTGCGGCGGCCTGCGTGCATTCGCTGGCGCGTGCCAGCACCTGGCCGATACTGGCGATCTTCTCGCCCACCTGCACGCCACCGATGCTGACCGTTACCGTGGCCGAGCGTGCGCCGATGCTGAAGACGTGCGCGGCGTAGGCTTCGCGGATGCGCTCGGCCAGCGCCACGGTCTGCGCATAGGGCCCGGCCTGCAGCACGGCGAAATTGTGTTCGCCGAAGCGGGCCAGCTGCGCGTCTTCGCCAACGACTTCGGCCAGCAGCGCGGCGAGCGCGCCGATCAGGGTGTCGGCCGAGGCCAGGCCAATGTCCGGCAGCAGGCGCGCGTAGTGGTCCGGCTCGATCAGCAGCAGGCCGAACTGGCCTTCGCTGCGCCCGGCCTGGGCCACCGCGCTTTCCAGCTGCAGCATGAAGGTCGGGCGATTGAGCAGGCCGGTGACCTGGTCGCGCTGGCGCAGGTCCTCGACCTCACGTGCCAGCTCAGGGTCGAATTCCATGCGGCGGCGGAGCACCACCTGCAGGCAGGATTCGCCTTCGTAGGTGGCAGCGGCAAACTCCATCGTCGCCGGGAACGCACTGCCATCCTCGTGGCGCGCGTCGAGCTGGTACTGGGGCGGCGGCGCCTCGCCACGGCTGAGGCCCTTCAGCAGCTGCTTGAAGCCTTCCACATGCTGGGCGGCGACCATGTCCAGCAGCGAGATGCCTTCGATGTCGTCGAAATGTTCGTAACCGAACATCTCCAGATAGGCGTCGTTGGCGCGGATGTGCATGCCTTCATGCACGTAGGCGATGGGGTCGCGCGAGGAGGCGATCAGCGCGTCGCAGCGGCGCTCGGTCTCGCGCATCTGCGCCTCGATGCGGCGCAGGCCGCGGCGTGCCTGCAGGTCCACCCACTGGTCGCGGACCACGGCGAGCAGGTGCTCGGGGCGCTGGCGCAGGGCGAGGGCGCGGATGCCATGGCTGCTGGCCTGCACCAGTTCGTCCTCGTCGATGCGCTCGGCCAGCAGTACCAGTGGAATGTCCTTGCCGCTGGCAGCAATATGCTGGGCCACCAGTGGCAGCGGGATGCCCTGGGAGGGCGAAGCCAGCACCAGGTCGATGGCCTGGCTGGCCAGCACCTGGGCCAGCTCGGCTGCATCCTGCGGACGCCACGGGCGTACCGCGATGCCGCTGTTGCGCAGCGTGCTGACGATGGCTTCGGCATTCTCGCCGCTGTCATCGACGATCAGCAGGCGGATGGTGATGTCGTTCGCGTTCTGCATGCACTGCTCCCCAATCTGCAAATCTAGATACACGATGCGCGGCGAACCGTCCATGCGCGCACCCCTTGCACGCATCGAACGGCGATGTGGTTCACACCACGCCACCGGCTGCGTGGCCGCTGGCCCAGGCCCACTGGAAGTTGTAGCCGCCCAGCCAGCCGGTCACATCCAGCACCTCGCCGACGAAATGCAGGCCGGGTACGCGCTTGGATTCCATCGTCGAGGACGAGACCTCGGCAGTATCCACGCCGCCCAGGGTGACCTCGGCGGTGCGGTAGCCCTCGGTACCACTGGCCACCAGCGGGAACGCGCCCAGCAGCTGTGCGGCCTGGCGCAGCACCGGCTCGTCCAGCTGGCGCACGGGCCGGTCGGGCAGCCAGTGTTCGCACAACCGCTGTGCCAGCCGCTTCGGCAGTACCTCACCCAGCACCGTGCGCAGCTCGGCGGCAGGACGTTCGCGCTTCATCTGGCGCAACCACTCGCCGGCATCCTGGCCGGGCAGCAGGTCCAGCTCCAGCGCGTCGCCGGGTTGCCAGAACGAGGAGATCTGCAGGATCGCCGGGCCACTCACGCCGCGATGGGTCAGCAGCATGAAATTCTGGAAGCTCTTTCCGTTGCAGCGCGCCTCGATGGGCAGAGCGACGCCGCTGAGATCGGCCAGCCGTTCCTGGTGCTTGCCGCTGAGCGTCAGCGGCACCAGCCCGGCGCGGGTCGGCAGCACCTGGTGGCCGAACTGTCGGGCCACTTCATAGCCGAAGCCGGTGGCGCCCATGCTGGGAATGGACAGGCCGCCGGTGGCCACCACCAGCGAGGCGCAATGGAACAGGCCCTGCGTGGTGTGCACGCGGAATCCATCGCTGCCATGCTCGATGCGCTGCACGCTGCAGTCGGTACGCACCTGCACGCCTGCCGCCTGGCATTCGTCCACCAGCATCTTCACGATCTGCTTGGACGAGACATCGCAGAACAACTGGCCCAGCTCTTTTTCGTGATACGCGATGCCGTGCTTGCTGACCAGCTCGATGAAGTGCCAGGGCGTGTAGCGCGCCAGTGCCGACTTGCAGAAGTGCGGGTTGGCCGACAGGAAGTTGGCCGGGGTGGTGCCGGTGTTGGTGAAGTTGCAGCGGCCACCGCCGGACATCAGGATCTTCTTGCCGACCTTGTTGGCATGGTCGATCACCTGCACCTGGCGGCCGCGCTGGCCAGCCGTGATCGCGGTCATCAGCCCGGCCGCACCGGCGCCGATGACAACCACGTCGCAACGGATCGTGCTCATGCCTTGGCGCGCTTGCGCCAGTTCGGGATCACGTCGAGCTGGATCTGGTCGTTGAGCAGCTGCACTTCACCGTCCTGGATCAGCACGCTCCAGCGCATGGCGCGCTGGATCTGCTGGCCCCAGCGCTCGACGAATTCACCGTCCAGATCAACCACCGAGAGATTGTCGAAGCGTGCCAGGCCCTTGCTCTGCTTGCCCCACCAGATCTCCGAGGCGTTGCCGCCGTAGTTGATCACCTGCACCTGGCGGCTGCGATTGCTGGCCTTGCGGATGCGCGATTCGTCCGGATGGCCCAGGTCGATCCACTGCAGGATGTCGCCGGAGTAGTCGTGTTCCCACAGATCGGGCTCGTCATCGGTGCTCAGGCCGCGGCCGAATTCCAGGCGGTCGCCGGCGTTCAGCGCGAAGGCGAGCAGGCGCACCATCAGGCGGTCGTCGGTCTCGGACGGGTGCTGGGCCAGGGTCAGGTTGTGGGTCGCGTAGTAGCCGCGATCCATGTCGCTGATCTGCAGTTCGGCCTTGCGGATGGTGGCGGTGAGGGCCATGGGGGGTCCGTGGACTAAAGACGACAATGATAGAGGTTTGCTCCAGGGGTGTCCGTTGCCGGTCTGTCTGCGCAGCGTCAACGGTGGCACTCTTGCGCTCTTTCCCGTGGCCGGAGTGGACGCCATGACCTTGCCCAGCCGCCTGCAGCTGCCACCCGGCCACTGGTCCAGCCTGCTCGATGGCCTGTGCGCGCGTTTCCCGCGCATCGACCGTGCGCAATGGCAGGACCGCTTCGCCCGAGGCCGCGTGCAGGATGCGCAGGGCAGGGCACTGGCGCCGGACATGCCTTGGCAGGTGGGGCTGGAAATCCAGTACTTCCGCGAGGTGGCCGACGAGCCGGTGATTCCCTTCGCCGAGACCATCCTGCATCTGGATGCGCACCTGCTGGTGGCCGACAAGCCGCACTTCCTGCCGGTGACGCCGGCCGGTGGGTATGTACGGGAAACCCTGCTGTCGCGCCTGGTCGCCCGCACCGGCAACACCGAGCTGGTGCCGCTGCACCGCTTGGACCGGCTGACCGCCGGCCTGGTGCTGTTTTCCACCCAGGCAGGCACGCGTGATGCCTACCAGCGGCTGTTCCGCGAGCGGCGCATCGGGAAGACCTACGAGGCGCTGGCACCGGCGCTGCCGGGGCTGGCGTTTCCGCTGCAGCGGGACAGTCGTCTGGTGCCGGGGGAGCCGTTCTTCCGCATGGCCGAAGTGCCGGGCGAGCCCAATGCCCGCAGCCGGATCGAGCTGATCGAGGCCGAGGGGCCGGTCTGGCGCTACCGGTTGCGGCCGGAAACCGGCCGCAAGCACCAGCTGCGCGTGCATATGGCGATGCTGGGCGCCCCCATCGAGGGCGATGACCTGTATCCGCAGCTGAGGCCGCGCCCGGATGAAACGGTCGAGTCACCCCTGCAGCTGCTGGCGCAGGGGCTGGCCTTCGACGATCCATTGAGTGGGGAGCCCAGGCGGTTCAGCAGTCAGCGTCGCCTGTGCCTGCCGGGCCAGAGCGGGTAGGGCCGTTCAGCGAACCGGGCGCCGCGCAAGCCAGCGGTCCAGCTCGGCGGCGAACAGCTGCCGGTCGCGCGGGCCCAGCGGCGGTGGGCCCCCGGTCTGCACCCCGGCGCCGCGCAGCTCTTCCATGAAATTGCGCATCGACAGCCGCTCGGCCATGTTGTTCGGCGTGTACAGCTGGCCGCGTGGGTTCAGCGCCACCGCCTTCTTCTCCAGCACCAGAGCGGCCAGCGGGATGTCCTGGGTGACCACCAGGTCACCGGCGGCGACCCGCTCGACGATGGCGCTGTCGGCCACGTCCAGGCCCTGGGGGACCTGGATCGAGCGCAGCCAACGTGAGGGCGGGGTCCGGATCCACTGGTTGGCGACCAGGGTCAGCTCGATCCCAACGCGTTCAGCGGCACGGAACAGGATGTCGCGAATGACGGTGGGGCAGGCGTCCGCGTCTACCCAGATGCGTGGGAGAGCGGGTTCAGCTTGGGTTTCAGCTTCAGTCATTTACCCAGTGTAGGGTAGGAAAATCCTGAATGGGGACTCGGAGTTAGCCTCGATCGGCTGCCAGCCCTTGTCACGTCTAGCGGGCGGGGTCTGCCCATGAACGTCCGGGCTATCGCTTTTTGCAGAAAACACGCGTATCGTTCGTCCCACTGTGTTTGCTAGGGTCACCGTGAATCGTGGCCTGGTGCAGTTGATCTCACGATCCGCTCATCGATCCGCTTTACCAACGCCTGCAACTCAGTCTCGGCCCCGATACCCGGTGGCTGCGATTTTTTCAACATGTGTTTCAGGAGTTAGTCAAATGTCTGATCGTCAGACCGGCACCGTCAAGTGGTTCAACGACGCCAAGGGCTTCGGCTTCATCACCCCGGAAAGCGGCCCGGACCTGTTTGTGCACTTCCGTGCCATCCAGGGCACCGGCTTCAAGACCCTGCAGGAAGGCCAGAAGGTTACCTTCATCGCCGTCCAGGGTCAGAAGGGTATGCAGGCTGACCAGGTGCAGGCGGTCTAATCCGTCTGCTACCGTTTGGTAGCCAGAACGCCGGAAGCGAAAGCTTCCGGCGTTTTTTATTGCCCGCCGTTTTTTGTAGAGTCGAGCCACGCTCGACTGTTCTCAAAGCCAGTCGAGCATGGCTCGACTCTACAAAGGGCATGCACTGCGCGCGGTACGATGTGGGCCTCCCCAAGGATCACCCCCCATGCGCATCGTCCACCACCTGGAAAACTCCCGTTCCCTGCGCGTGCTGTGGATGCTGGAGGAACTGGGGCTGGACTACGAACTGCGCCGCTATCCGCGTGATCCGAAGACGCTGCTGGCGCCGCCGGAACTGCGCAACGTGCATCCGCTGGGCAAGTCGCCGGTGCTGCAGGATGGCGAACTGGTGCTGGCCGAATCCGGCGCCATCCTCGATTACCTTGCCGACCGCTACGACACCCAGCGCCAGCTGTCGCCGTCGCCGACGCCCGCCGAGGGTGCCGAGCGCATCGCTTACCGCTACTGGCTGCACTACGCCGAAGGCTCGGCGATGCCGCCGCTGCTGCTGACCCTGGTGATGGGCCGCATCCGCAATGCGCCGATGCCGTTTTTCGCGCGCCCGATCGCACGCAGCATCGCCGACAAGGCCGAGCGCGGCTTCATCGGTCCGCAGCGGCGCCTGCACCTGGACTGGATGGAGCGCCGCCTGGCCGAAAGCCCGTGGTTTGCCGGCGAGCGCTTCAGTGCGGCCGACATCCAGATGAGCTTCCCGATCCAGGCCGCTGCCGCGCGCGGTGGTGGCCTCGACGACAAGCCGGCACTGTGTGGTTTCCTCAAGCGTATCGGTGAGCGCCCGGCCTACCAGCGTGCCGAGGCCCACGGCGGCCACCTGCAGGCGCTCAGCGGCAATTGAGGAGGGCGGCCGTCGCCCCCATCTTCAGCACCATGGATACCGACAGCCCCCGTTTCGACAACCGCCTGCTGCATACCCTGCCGGGCGACCCCGAATCCGGCCCGCGCAGGCGTGAAGTGCTGGGCGCAGCCTGGTCGCCAGTGATGCCGACCCCGGTGACGGCGCCCACGCTGCTGGCCTGGGCGCCGGACGTGGCCGAAATGCTTGGCTTCAATACCGCTGAGGTCGAGAGCGAAGGCTTCGCCCGTGTATTCGGTGGCAACGCACTGTATGCAGGCATGCAGCCTTGGGCGGCCAACTACGGTGGCCATCAGTTCGGCCATTGGGCCGGCCAGCTCGGCGACGGCCGTGCGATCTCGCTGGGTGAATTGGTCGCGCCGGATGGCCGCCACTGGGAGCTGCAGCTGAAGGGGGCCGGCCCCACGCCTTACTCGCGCGGCGCCGATGGGCGCGCAGTGCTGCGCTCGTCCATCCGCGAATTCCTGTGCAGCGAAGCGATGCACCATCTGGGGGTGCCGACCACGCGCGCGTTGTCGCTGGTCGGTACCGGCGACGACGTGGTGCGTGACATGTTCTACGACGGTCATCCGCGCGCCGAGCCTGGTGCCATCGTGTGCCGGGTATCGCCGTCGTTCCTGCGCTTTGGTTCCTTCGAGCTTCCGGCATCGCGCGGGGAAACCGCCTTGCTGCAGCAGCTGGTTGATGCCTGCATCGCTCGCGATTTCCCCGAACTGGAAGGGCAGGGCGAGGCGCTGTATGGCGACTGGTTCGCGCAGATCGCGGTGCGCACCGCCGAGATGATCGCGCACTGGATGCGCGTGGGTTTCGTGCATGGCGTGATGAACACCGACAACCTGTCCGTGCTCGGCCTCACGCTCGATTACGGCCCTTACGGCTGGGTCGAGGATTTCGATCCGGACTGGACGCCGAACACCACCGACGCGCAGGGCCGCCGCTATCGCTTCGGTACCCAGCCGCAGGTGGCGTACTGGAATCTGAGCCGATTGGCGCAGGCGTTGTCGCCGTTGTTCGCCGATGTGGCGCCGCTGCAGGCCGGTCTGGCGGCCTACCAGTCCACCTTCGTGGCCTGCACCCGTCGCGATGCCGCAGCCAAGCTGGGCCTGGCCGCTGCCGGCGATGACGACCTGCAGCTCTACCTGCGCTGGCAGCAGTTGATGCAGGACGGTGCCATGGACATGACCCTGGCCTGGCGCGCGCTGATGCGCCTCGATCCGGCGACACCGGATGCGGCGCTGCTGGACGCGGTGTACTACGACGAGGCGCGCCAGCAGGCGGTGCAGGCGCCGTTGCAGCAGTGGCTGCAGGACTACGCGGCACGGTTGCAGGCCGATCCGCTGTCGGCCACTGAGCGCACGGCGAAGATGGCCGCGGCCAATCCGCTGTACGTGCTGCGCAACTGGTTGGCGCAGGAAGCCATCGATCGTGCAGAGCAGGGCGACCTCGGTGGCGTTCACGCACTGCAGGACGTGCTGCGTGATCCGTACACCGAGCGTGCCGGGCTGGAGCATTTCGCCGGCAAGCGCCCGGCGTGGGCAGACAACCGCGCCGGCTGCTCGATGCTGTCCTGCAGTTCCTGAGGGTGGGTTTCGGCAGGGCTGCGCCCTGCACCCGCAGAGGCCAGATCAAAAGCCAAGGCAAGAGCTGGCTTCCGTGGTTTGGCGGGGTGGTGTCGGAGTGCGGGGACGCCGCAAGTACGTCCCTGTAGGCTTGGCAGCCGCATCCATGCGGCTGACACCCCGCACTCCGACACCGCCCCACCTCTGACAGATTCCGGCGGCTGTTGGTAGGTGTCGACCTTGGTCGACACGGTAGATCCACGCCATGCGTGGATGCTCTTCGTTCAATTCTCGAAACATTCGATTTCGATAGAGATCCATCCACGCATCGCATGGATCAACAGATCGCAGAAGTCTGTCGAAGGCGGGGTGGGGGGGGGGGGGGGGGGGGGGGCCCCCCGCGCCCCCCCGCCCCCCCCCCCCCCCCCCCCCCCGCGCCCCCCCCCCCCCCCCCCCCCCCCCCCCCCCCCCCCCGCCATCTCTCGGAATGCGGCTTTTGCTTTCGCTTTTGCTTGCGCGGTGGCCT
>NZ_JAWIRU010000014.1:69488-104567 GCF_036320025.1 Stenotrophomonas sp. SMYL86 | reverse complement strand
GGCGGGGTGGGTCCGGTTGCGGGAGTGTCCGCGGCATGGATGCCGCGGCCAAGCCCCCATGGACGGGTTTACGGCGTCTCCCGCAACCGGACCCACCCCGCCATCTCTCGGAATGCGGCTTTTGCTTTCGCTTTTGCTTGCGCGGTGGCCTCTGCAGGTGCCGGGCGCAGCCCGGCCGAATACCCCCAACAGGCAGGCGGCGCCCGGAACAGGTACCCTATGCCGCCATCAGATAGCCAACGTGACATGACCGACGCCATCGTCGCTCCGCAGTGGGCCTCCCGCCTGCGCGACATCGCCGACTTCCCCAAGCCCGGCATCCTCTTCAAGGACATCATGCCGCTGCTCGCCCATAGCGAGGACTTCCGCGGTGCCATCACCGCGATGGCCGACCGTTGGCGCGACCAGAAGCTGGACGCGGTGATCGGTATCGAATCGCGTGGGTTCATCCTCGGTGCCGCGATGGCGCTGGAACTGGGCGTCGGCTTCGTGCCGGTGCGCAAGCCGGGCAAGCTGCCGGGCCAGGTGCTGCGCGAGGAATACACGCTGGAATACCGCAGCGACTGCATCGAAGTGCACGCCGATGCGCTGCCGGCCGGTGCCCGCGTGGCGATCATCGACGACGTGCTGGCTACGGGCGGCACGCTGGTCGCCGCGTTGTCGCTGGTGCGCCGCCTGGGTGTTGACGTGGTCGGTGCCGGTGTACTGGTCGAACTGGACGGCCTCGGCGGCCGCGCGCGCTGGGAAGCAGACCTGCCGCTGTACACCGAACTGGTGTTCTGATTAGAGGGTAGGTGCCAACCAGGGTTGGCATCTACCAGCGCGAATGGCCTGGAGCCGGTAGTTGCCAACCTTGGTTGGCAGCGCCTTTCGCGACTGGCGCCACGGATGGGCCAACCAAGGTTGGCCGCTACCAGGTCAGGTCGTTGCCAACCGAGGTTGGCAACGCTGCTTCAATCACATCATCCGCACGCGGAAACGTCGGCCCTTGATCTTGCCGGCTTCCAGCTTGGCCACGGCCTTGTTGGCCTGCTCTCGCGCGATCGCCACATAGGAGCGGGTTGGGAAGATCGCGATCTTGCCGATGAACTTGCTCGACAGGCCGGCGTCGCCGGTCAGTGCACCGAGGATGTCGCCCGGGCGCAGCTTGTCGGTCTTGCCGCCGTCGATCCGCAGCGTGCGCATCGCGGCCTGCGGCAGCTCGGCCGGGCGCGAAGTCGCCAGCGGCGTCTTCTGCCAGTCCAGCGCCTGACCCATCTGCGCTTCGATGGCTTCGGCACGGGTCTTCTCGCGGCCGGCCACCAGGCTGATCGCCAGGCCGCTGGCACCGGCACGGCCGGTACGGCCCACGCGGTGCTGGTAGCTCTCCACGTCGGTCGGCAGCTCGTAGTTGATCACAGCCGCCAGCTCTTCCACGTCCAGGCCGCGTGCGGCCACGTCGCTGGCCACCAGTACGTTGCAGCTGCGGTTGGCCAGCAGCAACAGCACTTCCTCGCGGTCGCGCTGCTCCATGTCGCCGTGCAGGGCCAGTGCGGAGAAGCCGAACTGCTGCAGTGAGTTGGCCACTTCGTCCACGTCCTTGCGCGTGTTGCAGAACACCACGGCCGATTCCGGCGTGTACTTCAGCAGCAGGCCGGCCAGTGCCTTCTGGCGATGGGCCGGTTCCACCTCGCAGAACAGGTGGCGGATGGCCGGTGCCTGGTCGGCGCCTTCCACGGTCACTTCCACCGCGTCGCGCAGCAGGTCACGCGCCATGGTGCGGATGCTGTCGGGGAAGGTGGCCGAGAACAGCAGGCTCTGGCGATCCTTGTGGGTGCGGCCGGCGATCTCGCGGATCGGCTCCTCGAAGCCCATGTCGAGCATGCGGTCGGCTTCGTCCAGCACCAGCGTGCGCACCGCGCCAAGATTCAGCGCGCGCTTGCGTGCAAGCTCCTGCACACGGCCAGGAGTGCCGACCACCACGTGCGGGTCGTGGCCTTCCAGCGATGCCAGCTGCGGGCCCAGCGGCACGCCACCAACCAGCAGCAGCAGCTTCAGGTTGGGGATGCCGGTGGCCAGCTTGCGGATCTGCTTGCCGACCTGATCGGCCAGTTCGCGGGTCGGGCACAGCACCAGCGCCTGCACGCGGATCAGGCTGGGGTCGATGGCCTGCAGCAGGCCCAGGCCGAAGGCGGCGGTCTTGCCGCTGCCGGTCGGCGCCTGTGCGATCACATCGCGGCCATCCAGGATGGCCGGCAGGCTCTGCGCCTGCACGGGGGTGAGAGTGGTATAGCCGAGGGCATCCAGGCCGGGCTGCAGGGCCGGGCTCAGCGGCAGGGTCGAGAAGTCAGTCATGGCGCATTGTACCCGTCCGGAAGGCTGGGCCCCCCGGCCTTCTTCACCCGCTCAGGGTGTGCGATCCAGTAGATCCACGCCATGCGTGGATGACACTGTCCAACCTTCAGTGCAAACCGAGGGCCACCAGCCGTACGGCCATCGCTTGCAGCTGCTCCTGGGTGGCCGGCTTTCCGGCGACCCGGGGTTCCAGCAGCAGCTGGTGGAACCACGGGTTGGCGTGCCGCGTGTCGAAGTCGAACGAACAGGTTGCCTGCTCGCCCATCTCCGCCTGCACGATCCCAATCAGCATGTCTTCGGCTTCATCGACATTGCCTGGCCCATAGCGGTCATCCAGCAGGCGCAAGGGGATTTCCAGCAGGGCGGCGGAGGCGGGCATGCCTCAAGTCTAACGGTCCACGTCGGGCATGCGCAGGAGAAGGTTCAGGCCGAGTCAATATGGAACTGAACGAGGCCACAGTGCAGGCACTCGAACGTATAGAAGCCGATATCTGCACCGGGCGCGTAGTCGCTGGCCAGAGCCCACCAGACCGCCTCGTCGGCGTCGTTGGTTGCGCACCACGCCGCGATGCTCGCTGCCGAGGCCTGAGTCACCTGCTCCAGGGTGGCGTCGCCCAGGAATCGGCAGACATCGCCGCAATGTGCCAGCCACGTTTCCCCCTGGAAACTGGCGTAGCCCGGCGTGCGCAGGGACAGCTCTTCCAGCGCGGCTTCAGGGACGCTTTCGTCGATATCCAGGCGGCAGGCAAACGCCACATGCAACGCCGACGCGGCGCGGCCATCGGCAATGCACCAAGGGCAGATCTGTTCCGAGTAATCTGCGCGCCCTGCGTGGATGGCATCGTGCAGATACACATATCCACGCGCCTGCTGACAGACCCTGCAGGTGGTAGTGGAGGGCGCCACGTTGCCCGTCGCTACCGGGTCCGGATGGTAACGGAAGCTCGGAAGGTGATGGATGGTCATGTCGTCCGTGTCGACCAGCGCAGGGGACGTTCTTTTACGGCCTGCGGATGGATTCGGCAAGCGGGGAGGGTCGATCAGCCCAGCACCGCCAGCACACCCTGGTGTATCGCCAGCCCGCCGAACAGCAGCCAGGCGAACAGGATCAGCGCCAGCAGCAGCGGCTTCATGCCGGCCTGGCGCAGCGCCGAAACGTGGGTGGTCAGGCCCAGCGCGGCCATCGCCATCGCCAGCAGCACGGTATCCAGCTGCACCAGCCCCGCCTGAAGGCCGGCCGGCAGCAGATGCAGCGAGTTGAACCCGGCCACCGCCACGAAACCAAAAGCGAACCACGGCACCACGATGCGCGCTTTGCTGCCATCGGCGCTGGCCTTGCCGCCACGCGCCAGCCACAGCGACAGCGCGACCAGGAACGGCGCCAGCAGCATCACCCGCACCATCTTGGTGATCACTGCCGTATCAGCTGCCGCTTCGTTGACCGCGCGGCCGGCCGCCACCACCTGTGCCACTTCATGCACCGTCGCACCGGTGAACAGGCCGTACTGTCGCGCGTCCATCGCCAGCCAGCCGTGCGACTGCACCAGGGCATACAGCGCCGGGTACAGGAACATCGCCAGCGTGCCGAACACCACCACCGTCGACACGGCCATCGTGACCTGTGCCGCGCGGCCACGCACCACCGGTTCGGCGGCCATCACCGCTGCCGCGCCGCAGATCGCGCTGCCGGCACCGATCATCATTGCCGCCTCACGCTCCATCTTGAACACACGCACGCCCAGCCAGCAGGCCAGGCCGAAGGTGCTAGCCACCACCAGCACGTCCATCAGCACGCCGCTGACGCCGACATGGCCGATGTCCTGGAAGGTCAGGCGCAGGCCGTACAGCACGATGCCGGCGCGTAGCAGCCAATGCTTGGAGAAACCGACGCCGGCCGCGCTGCTTGGCGCGAGCCGCGGGTAGAGGGTGTTGCCGACCACGATGCCGGCGACGATGGCGACGGTCAGTGCACTCAGGCCATGCGCCTGCAACCAGGGAAGCTCGGCCAGGTACAGCGACGCCGCCGCGATCAGGCCCACCAGCAGAAGGCCGGGCAGACGCGGCTGCCAGCGTTGGCGCAGGGCGGGCAGGGACCAGGAGGGGAGAGCGGGGGCGTTCATGACAGGGGCAGGGCTGGGGTGACGTGGCAAGCGTGCGCCTGGGTCTCTGACCTGTAAAACGAATAATATGGGTGAAACCTACCTATCAAACGGGTAAATAGCATGCGCCTGACCTTGCGCCAGCTGCAGGTCTTCGTCGCCATCGCCGACCATGGCAGCACCACTGCTGCCGGCCAGGCCATTGCGCTTTCGCAGTCGGCCAGCAGCGCCGCCCTGCAGGAGCTGGAAGCGCACTTCGGCACGCCGTTGTTCGACCGCATCGGCCGCCGCCTGGCGCTGAACGGCCACGGCCGCGCCCTGTTGGAACCCGCGCGCACGCTGCTGGTCAACGCCGCCGACCTCGAGCGCCAGCTCGCCGCCGGCGGTGACCCGTCGCAGGGCGCGCCACTGCGGCTGGTGCTGGCCGCCAGCACCACCATCGGCAATTACCTGCTACCGCCGCGCATTGCCGAACTGCTGCGCCAGGCGCCGCAGGCGGAAGTCGACCTGCGCATCGACAACAGTGCCGGCGTGGTCGCCGCCGTGCAGCGACTGGACGTGGACGCCGGCCTGATCGAAGGCCCCTGCCACGAGCGCGCCCTGCAGGTCACCGCCTGGCAGCAGGACCCGCTGGTGATCGTCGCCGCCACCGATGCCCCCGCGCGCTGGTCGCTGGACGAACTGCGCCGCGCACGCTGGCTGCTGCGCGAACCGGGCTCGGGTACCCGCGAAGCGGTGGAGCAGGCCTTGTTGTCGCACCTGCGCGGTTTCGCGCAGACCCTGCAGCTGGGCAATACCGAAGCGATCAAGCAGGCCGCCATCGCCGGACTGGGTCTGGCCTGTCTTTCTCGTCATGCGCTGGAAGAGCCACTGGCCCTCGGCCGCCTGCGCGTGCTTGAGACCCCGTTGCCCGCCCTGCAGCGCACCCTGTGGCTGGTACGGCATCCCGGCAAGCAGTGGCTGCCGGGGCTGCAGGCGTTGCTGGGGGAGGTGGGGTAATCCATCAGAACCCCAGTTGATTCCATCCATCGACACTTCTTGTAGTGCTCATCCACGCATGGCGTGGATCTACTGTGTCGACCAAGGTCGACACCCACCAGAGCAGAATGCCGTCCCGACAGATCGCGGGATCCACTCCGCCATCCCGCAGGAGACCCGCTTTTGACGTTGCCGTTGAGGTTGCCGGCCAGCGGCCGGCACTACCGCGGGCGCCGGGTGCAACCCGGCCGACGCCCCCAACCGGTACAATGGCCGGATGCCTCTGATTACCCTACAGAACGTCGACTTCAGCGTCGGCGGCCCGTTGTTGCTGGAAAAGGCCGAACTGTCGATCGAGCCGGGCGAACGCATCGCCCTGATCGGCCGCAACGGCGCCGGCAAATCCACCCTGCTCAAGCTGCTGTCCGGCGACCACAAGCCCGATGACGGCGAAGTGCGCGTGCAGCAGGGCGTGCGTGTCACCCGCCTGGAGCAGGAAGTGCCGCACGGCGCTGCTGGCTCGGTGTTCGACGTCGTCGCCGATGGCCTCGGCGAACTGGGCCAGTGGCTGGCCGAGTTCCACCACCTCAGCCATGCCGAGGTGTTCGATGGCGAAGCGCTCGGCAACGTGCAGGCCAAGATCGACGCCGCCAACGGCTGGGGCCTGGACCAGCGCGTCAGCGAAACCCTGACCAAGCTCGACCTGGACGGCGAGGCCGAGTTCGGTCGTCTGTCCGGCGGTATGAAGCGCCGCGTGCTGCTGGCCCGCGCGCTGGTGTCCAGCCCCGACGTGCTGCTGCTGGACGAACCGACCAACCACCTGGACATCGAGGCCATCGACTGGCTCGAAGCGTTCCTGAAGGGCTGGAGCGGCAGCGTGGTGTTCGTCACCCATGACCGCCGCTTCCTGCGTGCACTGGCCACCCGCATCGTCGAGATCGACCGCGGCCAGGTCACCAGCTGGCCGGGCGACTGGGCCAACTACGAGCGCCGTCGCGAGGAACGCCTCAATGCGCAGGCGCAGGAAAACGCCCGCTTCGACAAGCTGCTGGCGCAGGAAGAAGTCTGGATCCGCCAGGGCATCAAGGCGCGCCGTACCCGCGATGAAGGCCGCGTACGTCGCCTGAAGGCGATGCGCACCGAGCGCTCGCAGCGCCGCGACCTCAGCGGCAACGTCAAGATGGAAGCCGCGCAGGGCGTCAGCTCCGGCAAGAAGGTCATCGACGTCAAGGACATTTCGTTCGCCTTCGGCGAGCGCACCATGGTCCGCGATTTCACCACCACCATCCTGCGTGGCGACCGCATCGGCCTGATCGGTCCCAACGGCAGCGGCAAGACCACGCTGCTGAAGCTGCTGCTGGGCGAACTGCAGCCGGCCAAGGGTGAGGTCAACGCCGGTACCAACCTTCAGATCGCGTATTTCGACCAGTACCGCGCGGTGCTGCGCGAAGACTGGAGCGCGATCGAGAACGTGGCCGAAGGCCGCGATTTCCTCGAGTTCAACGGTAAGCGCAAGCATGTGCATGCCTATCTGCAGGACTTCATGTTTACCCCGGAACGTGCGCGTGCGCCGATCACCCGCCTGTCCGGCGGCGAGCGCAACCGCCTGTTGCTGGCCAAGCTGTTCGCACAGCCGTCCAACCTGCTGGTGATGGACGAACCGACCAACGACCTGGACGTGGAAACCCTGGAGCTGCTGGAAGAGCTGCTGGGCGAGTACACCGGCACCCTGCTGCTGGTCAGCCACGACCGTGACTTCATCGACAACGTGGTGACCTCCACGCTGGTGATGGAAGGCGACGGCGTGATCGGCGAGTACGTCGGCGGCTACAGCGACTGGCAGCGCTATGCGGCCAGTTTGGCGACGCCTGCTGCGGCCCCGGCAACCAAGCCGGCGGTTGCTGCACCGGCCGCCACGGCCGCTGCTCCGGCTGCGCCCAAGCGCAAGCTGGCCTACAAGGAAGCGCGCGAACTGGAGCAGCTGCCGAAGACCATCGAGAAGCTGGAAGGCGACGTCGAAGGGCTGACCTCGGCGATGAACGACCCGTCGTTCTACACCCGCAGCAGTGCCGAAGTAACCGCGCATACCCAGCAGCTGGCCAAGGTGCAGGCCGAGCTGGATGCCGCGTACGCGCGCTGGGAAGAGCTGGAAGGCTGAGCGTCTGCCACGGCCGTCTCGCCCGGCGGGCGGCTGTGGCTTTTGATCTGATTCCGCCTTGAAGCGAGCCGAGCACCGCAGGTCCGGCGAGGGCGAAGAGGCGCGGGTGTCTGAGCGCAGCGAGTTCCCGCGCCGTCCCTCGGTGGGCCGAGGAGCGCAGGGTACCGGTGCGCAGCATCGGCTCGCGGACGGCGGAGCGTTTCTTTTGGTTACTTTTCTTTGCGCGCAAAGAAAAGTAACGCCCATGAACGCCTCAGATTGCAGCAGTCATGATCCGCGCAGCGCGGTCATTTAACCCCGTGCAGATCCCGCAGCTGGCTCGGCCGGCTGCCGAAATACGCCGCCAGATCGGCGATGTCCTGATCGCTCAGGTCCTTCGCCTGCGGCGTCATCAGCGCATGCTGGCGGTCACCGGCGCGGTAGGCCTGCAGCGCATGCGCCAGGTAATCACCGTACTGCCCACCCAGCTTCGGATAGGTCGCATCGATCGGCGCGTTGCCGTCGGCGCCGTGGCAGTCGATGCAGCTCTGGTTGGTGGCCTTGCTCTTCACCTTGGCGCGGGCTTCACCGGCGGCCTCGCGGCCTGGTGGCAGGCCGGCAGAGGATGAAGAACCGTGTTCGCCGCTGGCATGGCCCGGGTCGGCGGCGGATTTCTCGCTGTTTTCCACCTGCGACTGTGAACAGGCGGCCAGCAGCAGGGCAACGGACAGGGCGATGGCGTGACGCATCGGATGCGCGGCTTTCGACATGGGCGGGCCTTACTTGACGGTGGACAGGTAAACAGAAAGATCGGCGATCTCCTGTTCGCTGAAACTCATCGACTGCGCCTGCATCGTCGGATGCCTGCGCTTGCCCTGGCGGTACTCGGTCAGGGCCTGGGCCAGGTACTGCTGGGTCTGGCCGCCGATCTTCGGCACCCGGTAACTGGGGTAGGCGTTCTTGTAGCCGGTGATGCCATGGCACCCCTGGCAGGTGTAGGCCAGGACACGGCCATTGTCGAAGTTGCCGGTGGGGGCGGCAGGGGCCGGGGCAGCGGCGGGAGCCGGGGCCGGGGCAGGTGTGGCAGGAGCAGGAGCGGGCTGTGCGGCGGCCCCAAGGGGCAGGAGGACGGCCAGAGCGAGACAAGCGGCGAGCGGCTGCGGGCGCATGGTGTCGTTTCCGGGGATTCGGGTCTGGTCGTTCCGGCGTGGGGTACGGAACGACCCGAGTATAGCCCCAGGTTTCATCTAGCTGAAATGGGGGGCGGGCCGACCAGTGGCACGAAGACACCATGACCTTTGGGATATGGTGTTGCCGTGAAGTGGTGCATTACTTTGCTACCACACCTGTCCACGCATCCTCCAGGGATCTGACGATGTCGCACCCAACCTTCCTGTCCGGCCGTCGCAGCGGAATCTGCGCTGCCGCACTGCTGATCTCCACCTCCCTGCTGCTGGGCGGTTGCGCCGCAGGGCCCAATTCCGAAGCCAAGGCCGCCGAGACCAAGGAGGAGAAGAAGGTCGATGCGGTCCCGGTCGAAGTGGCCGTGGCCAGCCACCGTGCTGTCGCGGCCAGCTACACCGGTACCGCTGCGCTGGAACCACGCGCCGAGTCGCAGGTGGTGGCCAAGACTTCCGGCGTGGCGCTGGCGGTGCTGGTTGAAGAAGGCCAGCGGGTCACTGCCGGCCAGCCACTGGTGCGTCTGGACCCGGACCGTGCGCGCCTGGCCGTGGCACAGAGCGAAGCGCAGATGCGCAAGCTGGAAAACAACTACCAGCGCGCGCAGAAACTGGTGGGCCAGCAGATGGTCAGCGCCGCCGATGTCGACCAGCTGCGTTACGACCTGGAAAACGTACGCGCGCAGTACCGCCTGGCCACGCTGGAACTGTCCTACACCACGGTGGTGGCGCCGATCTCCGGCGTGATCGCGTCGCGCTCGATCAAGACCGGCAACTTCGTGCAGATCAACACGCCGATCTTCCGCATCGTCGACAACTCGCGGCTGGAAGCCACCCTCAACGTGCCCGAGCGCGAGCTGGCCACCCTGCGCGCCGGCCAGCCGGTGACGCTGGCCGCCGATGCGCTGCCGGGGCAGAGCTTCACCGGCACCGTCGACCGCATCGCACCGGTGGTGGATTCGGGCAGCGGTACGTTTCGCGTGGTCAGTGCCTTCGATGGCGCCGCGCACGCGTTGCAGCCCGGCATGTTCGGTCGCATCCGCATCGATTACGACCAGCGTGCCGATGCGCTGGTGGTGCCGCGCCTGGCGCTGCTCGACGATGGTGAGCCGGCGGTGTTCCGGGTGCGCGAAGGCAAGGTCGCACGCGTTCCGGTCAAGCTGGGTTACGCCGAGGGCCCGTGGGTGGAGATCCGTGATGGCCTGGCGGCCGGTGATCAGGTGGTCACCGCCGGCAAGGTCGCCCTGCGCGACGGCACCGCAGTGCAGGTGATCGCCGATCCGAAGGCAAAGGCGAAGACGGTCGCAGCGGCCGCCAAGCCGGCAGACAAGGCCGGGAGCAAGCAATGACCGCCCCGGGCCACGACCACGGTGCCTCGCCGGCGAGCGACGGCGCCGCCGCCGGCATGCGCGGCGGCCTGGTGGAGTTCGCCACCCGCCGCCGCGTGACCATCGCCATGTGCACGGTCACCCTGTTGCTGTTTGGCCTGATCGCGCTGGGCAACCTCAAGGTCAACCTGCTGCCCGACCTGAGCTACCCGACGCTGACCGTGCGCACCGAGTACACCGGTTCGGCGCCGACCGAAATCGAAACCCTGATCACCCAGCCGGTTGAAGAAGCGGTCGGCGTGGTCAAGAACCTGCGCAAGCTGAAGTCGGTCTCGCGCACCGGCCAGAGCGATGTGGTGCTGGAGTTCGCCTGGGGCACCAACATGGACCAGGCCAGCCTGGAGGTGCGCGACAAGATGGAAGCGCTGAACCTGCCACTGGAGTCCAAGGCCCCGGTGCTGCTGCGCTTCAATCCGTCCACCGAGCCGATCATGCGCCTGGTGCTGTCGAACAAGGTGGCGCCGACCAGCGATGCCGATGCGGTCCGTGAGCTGACCGGCCTGCGCCGCTATGCCGATGAAGACCTGAAGAAGAAGCTGGAGCCGGTCAGCGGCGTAGCGGCGGTCAAGGTCGGTGGCGGCCTCGAGGACGAGATCCAGGTCGACATCGACCAGCAGAAGCTGGCCCAGCTGAACCTGCCGATCGACACCGTCATCAAGCGCCTGAAGGACGAGAACATCAACATCTCCGGCGGCCGCCTGGAGGAGGGTTCGCAGCGCTTCCTGGTGCGTACCGTCAACCAGTTCGCCGATCTGGAGGAGATCCGCAACCTGCTGGTCACCACCCAGGCGTCGAACGGCAGCGCGGCCGACTCGGCGTTGCAGCAGATGTTCAACATCGCCGCGTCGACCGGTTCGGCGGCCGCCATCGCGGCGGCATCGGCGGCGCAGAGCGCATCGTCCGGCGGTGGTTCCAGCGTGGTCGCCAACGGTGTGCCGGTGCGCCTGAAGGACGTGGCCACCGTGCGCCAGGGCTACAAGGAGCGCGAAGCGGTGATCCGCCTGGGCGGCAAGGAATCGGTCGAACTGGCGATCTACAAAGAAGGCGACGCCAATACCGTGTCCACCGCCGAAGCGCTGCGCAAGCGCCTGGAGCAGATCAAGGGCACGTTCCCGTCCGACGTCGAGATGACCACCATCGAGGACCAGTCGCGCTTCATCGAGCACGCCATCGCCGACGTCAAGAAGGATGCAGTGATCGGCGGCCTGCTGGCGATCCTGATCATCTTCCTGTTCCTGCGTGATGGCTGGAGCACGTTCGTGATCAGCCTGTCGCTGCCGGTCTCGATCATCGCCACGTTCTTCTTCATGGGCCAGCTCGGCCTGAGCTTGAACGTGATGTCGCTGGGCGGTCTGGCACTGGCCACCGGCCTGGTGGTGGATGACTCGATCGTGGTGCTGGAGAGCATCGCCAAGGCCCGCGAGCGTGGCCTGGGCATTCTGCAGGCCGCCATCGTCGGTACCCGCGAAGTGAGCATGGCGGTGGTCGCCTCCACCCTGACCACCATCGC
This sequence comes from Stenotrophomonas sp. SMYL86, assembly GCF_036320025.1. NCBI lineage: Bacteria > Pseudomonadati > Pseudomonadota > Gammaproteobacteria > Lysobacterales > Lysobacteraceae > Stenotrophomonas > Stenotrophomonas sp. SMYL86. The sequence continues at coordinate 92,943 of NZ_JAWIRU010000014.1, read as the reverse complement.
GGTGTTCCTGCCGCTGGTGTTCGTCGATGGCATCGCTGGCCAGCTGTTCCGCGACCAGGCGTTGACCGTGGCGATCGCCATCGCGATCTCGCTGCTGGTGTCGATGACCCTGATCCCGATGCTGAGCTCGCTGAAGGGACGGCCGCCGCTGGCGTTCCCGGAAGAAGCGCCGAACGAACCGTGGCAACCGCAGAACCGCTGGCAGAAGCCGGTGGCACTGGGCCGTCGTGGTGCCGTGGCGACTGCGCGCTGGAGCTTCTACGCGCTGGCCTGGCTGGTCGTGCGGGCGTGGCGTGGCGTGGTGGCGGTGGTCGGCCCGGTGATGCGCAAGGCCAGCGATCTGGCGATGAAGCCGTACGCCGGTGCCGAGCGTGGCTACCTGCGCCTGCTGCCGAGCGCACTGGCGCATCCGGGCAAGGTGCTGGGTGTCGCCTCGATCATCTTCGTGGCGACCATGGCGCTGGTGCCGATGCTCGGTGCCGACCTGATTCCGCAGCTGGCGCAGGACCGTTTCGAGATGACGGTGAAGCTGCCGGCCGGCACGCCGCTGAAGCAGACTGATGCACTGGTACGCGAGCTGCAGCTGGCGCACGGCAAGGGCGAGGGCGTGGCGTCGCTGTACGGTGTCAGCGGCAGCGGCACCCGCCTGGATGCCAGCCCCACCGAGAGCGGCGAGAACATCGGCAAGTTGACCGTGGTGATGGAAGGCGGCGGCAACGCGCGTACCGAAGCGGAGATCACCGAGCGCCTGCGTGACACCATGGGTCAGCATCCGGGTGCACAGGTCGATTTCGCGCGGCCGGCGTTGTTCAGCTTCTCCACGCCGCTGGAAATCGAGTTGCGCGGGCAGGACATGGCAACCCTGGAAGTGGCCGGCCAGCGCCTGGCGGCGATGCTGCGCGGCAACGCGCACTACGCCGATGTGAAGTCGACGGTGGAAGAGGGCTTCCCGGAAATCCAGATCCGCTTCGATCAGGAACGCGCAGGTGCGCTCGGCCTGACCACGCGCCAGATCGCCGACGTGGTGGTGAAGAAGGTGCGCGGTGATGTCGCCACCCGCTACAGCTTCCGTGACCGCAAGATCGACGTGCTGGTGCGTGCGCAGGAAGGCGACCGCGCCAGCGTGGAGAGCATTCGCCGGCTGATCGTCAACCCGGGCAGCACCCGTCCGGTCACGCTGGACGCGGTGGCCGAGGTGGTTGCCACCACCGGCCCCAGTGAGATCCACCGTGCCGACCAGACCCGGGTTGCGGTGGTGTCGGCCAACCTGCGCGACATCGACCTCGGCGCGGCCATGCGCGAGGTGCAGCAGATGGTCGCCGAGCAGCCGCTGGGTGCGGGCGTCGGCCTGCACATCGGTGGCCAGGGTGAGGAGCTGGCGCAGGCGGCGAAGTCGTTGATCTTCGCCTTCGGCCTGGCGATCTTCCTGGTCTACCTGGTGATGGCCTCGCAGTTCGAATCGCTGCTGCATCCGTTCGTGATCCTGTTCACCATCCCGCTGGCGCTGGTCGGTGCGATCCTGGCGCTGATGCTGACCGGCAAGCCCATCTCGGTGGTGGTGTTCATCGGCCTGATCCTGCTGGTCGGCCTGGTCACCAAGAACGCGATCATCCTGATCGACAAGGTCAACCAGCTGCGCGAGGCCGGTGTGGCCAAGCACGAGGCACTGGTGGAAGGTGCCCGCTCGCGCCTGCGGCCGATCATCATGACCACGCTGTGCACGCTGTTCGGCTTCCTGCCGTTGGCGGTGGCGATGGGTGAGGGCGCTGAAGTGCGCGCGCCGATGGCGATCACCGTGATCGGCGGCCTGCTGGTGTCGACCCTGCTGACCCTGCTGGTGATCCCGGTGGTGTACGACCTGATGGACCGTCGTGGCGATGCGTATTACCGCGAACGTGGCCGCAAGCATGCCGGTGAGATCGAGCCGGGTGCAGCGGGCAGTGCGGCGGGTACGGAGGAACCGGCATGAGTGTGGCCGAGTTCTCCATCCGCCGCCCGGTCACCACCATCATGTGTTTCGTGTCGCTGGTGGTGATCGGCCTGATCGCTTCGTTCCGGTTGCCGCTGGAAGCGCTGCCGGACATCTCCGCGCCGTTCCTGTTCGTGCAGATTCCGTACACCGGCTCCACCCCGGAGGAAGTGGAACGGACCATCATCCGTCCGGTCGAGGAGTCGCTGGCGACGATGACCGGCATCAAGCGCATGCGCTCGTCGGCCACCTCCGAGGCGGCGCTGGTCTACATCGAGTTCAGTGACTGGGACCGTGACATTGCGATTGCCGCTTCGGATGCCCGCGAGCGCATCGATGCGATCCGCAGCGACCTCCCTGACGACCTGCAGCGCTACAACGTGTTCAAGTGGTCCAGCAGTGACCAGCCGGTGCTGAAGGTGCGCCTGGCCAGCACCACCGACCTGACCACCGCGTACGACATGCTCGACCGCGAGTTCAAGCGGCGCATCGAGCGCATCCCCGGCGTGGCCCGTGTCGACATCACCGGTGCGCCGCCGAACGAGGTGGAGATCGCCATCGATCCGAACCGCCTCAACGCGCACGGCCTGAGCATCAATGAATTGAGCGAGCGCCTGCGCACGCTGAATTTCTCGATCTCGGCCGGGCAGATCGACGACAACGGCCAGCGCGTGCGCGTGCAGCCGGTGGGTGAGATCACCGACCTGCAGGAAATGCGCGATCTGGTGATCAACGCCAAGGGCCTGCGCCTGGGCGATATCGCCGATGTGCGCCTGAAGCCGGCGCGGATGAACTACGGGCGCCGCCTGGACGGCAACCCGGCGGTCGGCCTGGACATCTTCAAGGAGCGCAGTGCCAATCTGGTGGAGGTTTCGCGCGCGGCACTGGCCGAGGTCGAGGCGATCCGCGCGGAGGCGTCGATGCGCGACGTGCAGATCAAGGTGATCGACAACCAGGGCAAGGCGGTGACCTCCTCGTTGCTGGAACTGGCCGAGGCCGGCGGCGTCGGCCTGATCCTGTCGGTGACCGTGCTGTTCTTCTTCCTGCGCCACTGGCCATCCACGCTGATGGTGACCCTGGCCATTCCGATCTGCTTCACCATCACCCTGGGTTTCATGTACTTCGCCGGGGTGACGCTGAACATCCTGACCATGATGGGCCTGCTGCTGGCGGTGGGCATGCTGGTCGACAACGCCGTGGTGGTGGTGGAGAGCATCTACCAGGAGCGCGAGCGCATGCCGGGGCAGCCGCAGCTGGCCTCGATCATCGGCACCCGCAACGTGGCCATCGCGCTCAGCGCCGGTACGCTGTGCCACTGCATCGTGTTCGTGCCGAACCTGTTCGGCGAGACCAACAACATCAGCATCTTCATGGCACAGATCGCGATCACCATCTCGGTCTCGCTGCTGGCCTCGTGGCTGGTCGCGGTCAGCCTGATCCCGATGCTGTCCGCGCGCATGGCCACGCCGAAGCTGGTGCACTCGCAGACCGGCGTGATCGCGCGCCTGCAGCGGCGCTACGCGACACTGCTGGACTGGTCGCTGCGCCATCGCGGCTGGAGCCTGCTCGGCATCGTGCTGGTGGTGCTGGTCAGCCTGGTGCCGATGAAGCTGACCAAGGTCGACATGTTCGGTGGTGACGGCGGCAAGGACATCTTCATCGGCTACATGTGGAAGGGCGCCTACACCTACCGGCAGATGTCCGAGGAAGTGGCGCGTGTGGAGAACTGGATCGACGCCAACCGCGAGCGCCTGCACGTGAAGCAGGTGTATTCCTGGTACAGCGAGCAGGAAGGCAGCTCCACCGTGGTCACCCTGGACGAGAAGTACGCCAAGGACATCAAGGCGCTGCAGGAAGAGCTGCGCAAGGGCCTGCCGAAGTCCGCCCGCACCGACTACTTCGTCGGCAACCAGGGCGGTGATGGCGGCGGTGGCGGCAACCAGGGCGTGCAGGTGCAGCTGGTCGGCGACTCCAGTTCGATGCTGCAGGAGATCGGCCAGGAAGTGGTGCCGCTGCTGGCCCAGCGCGCCGAGCTGCGCGATGTGCGCATCGACAACGGCGAAAAGGGTGGTGAACTGAAGGTGCGGGTCGACCGCGAGCGTGCGGCGGCGTTCGGCTTCAATGCCGAGCAGGTAGCCAGCTTCGTCGGCCTGGCCCTGCGCGGTGCACCGATGCGCGAGTTCCGCCGCGGCGACAACGAAGTGCCGGTATGGGTGCGCTTCGCCGGTGCCGAGCAGAGCAGCCCGGAAGACCTGGCCGGTTTCAGCGTGCGCACCGGCGATGGCCGCAGCGTGCCACTGCTGAGCCTGGTCACCGTCGATGTCGGTTCGTCAGCCACCCAGATCGGACGCACCAACCGCCAGACCACGCTGACCATCAAGGCCAACCTGGCCGAGAAGGTCACCGCGCCGGATGGCCGCAAGGCGATGGAGTCGGTGCTCAAGCCGATGAACTTCCCGGCCGGCTATGGCTTCACCTTCGATGGCGGTGACTACGGCAACGACGACGAAGCGATGCAGCAGATGGTGTTCAACCTGCTGATCGCGCTGGTGATGATCTACGTGGTGATGGCGGCGGTGTTCGAGTCGCTGTTGTTCCCGGCGGCGATCATGAGTGGCGTGCTGTTCTCGATCTTCGGTGTGTTCTGGCTGTTCTGGATCACCGGTACCTCGTTCGGAATCATGTCCTTCATCGGCATCCTGGTGCTGATGGGTGTGGTGGTGAACAACGGCATCGTGATGATCGAGCACATCAACAACCTGCGGCGCGGCGGCATGGGACGCACCCAGGCGCTGGTGGAGGGCTCACGCGAGCGATTGCGGCCAATCATGATGACGATGGGCACGGCGATCCTGGCGATGGTGCCGATCTCGCTGACCAGTACGCAGATGTTCGGCAACGGCCCGGAGTACGCGCCGATGGCGCGCGCGATTGCCGGCGGCCTGGCGTTCTCGACCGTGGTCAGCCTGCTGTTCCTGCCGACGATCTATGCAGTGCTGGATGACCTGCGCAGTGCGGTGACACGCTTGATCCGCCGCGCCCGCGGTCTGGAGATCGTGCCGGGTACCCCGGTGTAGTGGTCGAGCTTGCTCGACCGTAATGCGCGCCAACGTGTTGTGGTGTGGGGGAGGCCGGTCGTAGTGGGGCGGCCTCCCCCTTTTTTTGATGTTCTGCGCAGAGCATGCTCGGCCGATCTTTGCGGTCGGCGTAAAGCGTGCCAACCAAGGTTGGCACCTGCCGGTCGCGCGCGCAGACGCCGTGCGGCCGGTAGCGCCGGGCCATGCCCGGCGGGGCGTTGCAATCAACCGGCGACCTTGCCCCACACCTTGAACGTGGTCAGCCACAGGCCCAGCATGCTGCCGATGTTGGTCAGCATGAAGGTCAGCACCACGCGGGTGACGCGGTTGCGATACCAGCCCTTCAGGCTCTGCGCATCGTCGCGCAGCTTCAGGAAGTCCTCATACGCCGGCTTGCGCAGGCGCGCTTCCACCAAGGCCGAGAATGCGCCAGTCGGGATGCTCAGGCGGAACGGCTTGAACGGCGCCACCGCGATCGCGGTGAGGATGCTCAGCGGATGGCCGCCGGCCAGCAGGCAGCCCAGGCCGGCGAGGCCGCCGGTATACATCGCCCAGGTCGCCAGCAGTTCGGTGCCCACGCCCAGGCCACCGCGGTAGAAACCTACGCCGATGCCGGTCGCTACGATGGCCAGGATGCCCAGCGTGAACCACGGAATGTTGCGCTTCTTCGGCACCGCTTCCAGCTCGGCGCGCAGCGGTGCCGGTGCTTCGGTGTCGGTTTCCAGGTAGCGGGCCAGCCCGGCAAGGTGACCGGCACCGACCACTGCCAGCACCTCACGCTGCTGCGGATCGTGTTCTTCGCGCAGGCGCGTGGCCATGTAGCGGTCACGCTCGCCGATGATGGTCTCGTACAGCGCCGGGCTCTCGCTGGCGAACTCGCCGAAGCTCGACTCCAGCATGTCGCCCTGCTTGAGCTTCTCGATCTCGTTTTCGCCCACTTCCTCGGATGAGAACAGACCTGCGCCAAGCCCGGCGACCAGCTTCAGCTTGCCGAAGAAGCCCAGCCGTTGCGAGGCACGGCGGAAGGTCAGGCCGACTTCACGGTCGATCAGGTGTACCGGCAGGTTGCGCTCGCGCGCCAGTTCCACCGCGCGCTTCAGTTCGGCGCCCGGCTCGATGTCGAGCTGTTCGGCCAGGCGGCGCTGGTACGCGGACAGGGCCAGGTTGGCGGCGAACAGGGCCACGCGGCCCTTGCGGATCACTTCGACCAGATCGAGCTTGGCCAGTGTGTCCGGATCGCTCAGCGCCTGCAGGCGCTGTGGGTCCAGTTCAACGGCAACGGCATCGAAGCGGCCGCTGTCGATGGCTTTTTCCACCGCCTCGACGCTGGCGCGGGAGACGTGGGCAGTGCCCAGCAGGGTATAACGCACGCCGTCGCGTTCAACGACGCGCACCGGCTGGCCGGCGAACAGGTCGTCGCCGGTTTCGGGAAGGGTTTCGGTCATGGGTTCATTCATTGGAAGGTGCGGTGTCGGCGCCATCGCCGAGCGCGCGCTGCATCTGCACGGTATCCAGCCAGCGGCCGTGCTTGCGGCCAAGGCCACGGAACACGCCGACCAGCTCGAAGCCGAAGCGTTCGTGCAGCTTGATGGAGGCGGCATTGGTCGGTTCGCCGATCACGGCCACCATCTGCCGGTAACCACGCGCCACGCAGGCATCGATCAAGGCCTGCAGCAGGCCGGTGCCCACGCCCTGGCCCTGGAACGCGGCATCGACGTAGACCGAGTTCTCCACGGTCCACTGGTAGGCAACGCGGGTGCGGTAGGTGTTGGCGTAGGCATAGCCGGCCACCTGGCCGTCGATCTCGGCGACCAGGTAGGGGAAGCCGCGATCGATGATGTCGCGCATACGGCGCAGCATCTCGGTCGCGTCGGGGATGTCGTACTCGTAGGTGTTGACGAAGTCGGTCACTTCCACCGCGTAGATCGCGGTGATCGCGGCGATGTCGGCCGGGCCGGCATCACGGATGAGGACGGCCATGCGCGGGCTCCGGCTCAGTCGATGTAGCGCTTGAGCAGGTCACCGTACGCGTCGATGCGGCGATCGCGCAGGAACGGCCAGATGCGGCGCACGTGCTCGCTGCGCTGCAGGTCGACATCGCACAGCAGCACGGTGGCGTCAGTGCCGGCTTCGGCCAGGAATTCGCCCTGCGGGCCGAGCACGTGGCTGTTGCCCCAGAACTGGATGCCCGAAGCACCCAGCGGCGAGGCTTCGTGACCGACGCGGTTGCAGCTCAGCACCGGCAGGCCGTTGGCCACGGCGTGGCCGCGGTGGCTCAGCACCCAGGCGTCGCGCTGGCGGGTCTTCTCGTCCTGCACGTCGTCCGGGTCCCAGCCGATCGCGGTCGGGTACAGCAGCAGCTCGGCGCCGGCCAGCGCCATCAGGCGTGCCGCTTCCGGGTACCACTGGTCCCAGCACACCAGCACGCCGAGGCGACCCACCGAGGTATCGATCGGCTTGAAACCGATGTCGCCCGGGGTGAAGTAGAACTTCTCGTAGAAGCCCGGATCGTCCGGGATATGCATCTTGCGGTACTTGCCGAGCAGCGTACCGTCCTTCTCGAACACCACCGCGGTGTTGTGGTACAGGCCGGCAGCACGGCGCTCGAACAGCGAGCCGACCAGCACCACGCCATGCTTCTTCGCCAGCGCGCCGAGGCGCTCGGTGCTCGGGCCCGGGATCGGCTCGGCCAGGTCGAACTCATCGACCGACTCGTGCTGGCAGAAATAAGGACCGTTGTGCAGTTCCTGCAGCAGCACCAGCTTGGCACCCTGCGCAGCCGCCTCGGCCACGCGTGCTTCGATCACCGCCAGGTTGGCGGCGGCATCACCGTGGTTGCGCTCCTGGATCAGGGCGACGGTAAGGGGGCTGCGCGAGTTCATGCGGGGCGTTCCTGCGGGGGAAAACCTGCATGTTAGCGCGGATGGGCGGCGACGGCGTGTCGCGCGCTGAATGGGTGCTGGTAGTGGCGGGGGGGGGGGGGGGGCCGCGCGGGGGGGGGGGGGGGGGGAGGGGGGGGCGGGGCGCGGCGCGCCGGCGGCCCCCCCCCCCCCCCCCCCCCCCCCCCCGGCGGCCGCCCGGCCCCCCCCCCCCCCCCCGCCACTACCCATCCTCAGGCCTTCAACAACCCGGCCGGCAGCTGCATGGTGATGCAGTGCAGGCTGCCGTTCTGCCAGATCAGCGAGCGGCAGGGCACCTGCACGATCTCGCGGCCCGGGTGCGCCTGCGCCAGTACATCGCGGGCCAGGTCGTCGGCCGGATCGCCATAGGCCGGCATCAGCACCGCACCATTGACGATCAGGTAGTTGGCGTACGACGCAGCCAGGCGGCGGCCTTCGTCGATCACCGGCTGTGCCCACGGCAGCGGGAACAGGCGATACGGCTGGCCGTCCTTGGTGCGCAGCGCGGCCAGCTCATTGCCCATCGCCTGCAGTTCGGCGTAGTGCGAGTCGCTCTCGTCGTCGCAGGCCTGGTAGACGATGCTGTCAGCCGAGGCGAAGCGGGCGAGGGTATCGATGTGCGCGTCGGTGTCGTCGCCTTCCAGGTAGCCGTGGTCCAGCCACAGCACGCGGTCCTGCTGCAGCCAGTCGGCCAGGTCGGCGCTCAGGCTGGCGCGGTCGCGGTCCGGGTGGCGCTCGTGCAGGCACTTCCAGGTGGTCAGCAGGGTGCCTTCGCCATCGGTTTCGATGCCGCCGCCTTCCAGCGCGAACGGAATGCTGCGCACCGGTGCGTCGTTGAACACGCCGGCCTGGTCGAGCACGCCCACCAGCTGGTCATCCAGGGTGGCGTCGAACTTGCCGCCCCAGCCGGTGAAGCGGAAATCCAGCAGCTGGAAGCCGCCGTCGGCACGGCGCAGGGTGATCGGGCCGGAGTCGCGCAACCAGGTATCGTCGTAGGCCGCCGTGGTGAAGTGGACCTTGTCCATGTCGATGCGGTTGGAGCGCAGCCGCATCTCGGCATAGGTCTCCACATCGTCGTCGGCCACGCAGATCAGCACCGGCTGGAAGCGGGTGATGGCCGCGACCAGCGCGATGTAGGTCTCTTCCACCTGGCCCAGGCGGTCGGCCCAGTCGGTGTCGGCGGTGGGCCAGGCAATCAGGACGCCGCTCTGGGCTTCCCACTCGGCAGGAAAACGAAGGGTCTGGTTCATGGTCTCGCTACACAGGCCCGCCCAGGGCGGGTAAAGGGATCAACGGATCGGCGGTTTCGGGCCGATTTCGTTCGGGTCCGCCTGGTTGGCCACCACGTCGATCACCTTCTGCTTCTCGAAGTAGACGGTGAACTGCGGGTACACCCAGCGGTTGATGGTCGGCCATTGCCGCTTCTGCCCGCCACGCGGCTGCAGTTGCTCGCTCGGCGCGCCGAACTGCGCCTGTACCTGCTGCATGCTCTGGCCGCGCACGGGCAGGGCACCGGCCGGCTTCTCGCGGGCACGGTCGACAAGCAGAGTATCGGCCAGCGCCGGCGTGGCGGTGGCCAGGGTGGCCATCACGGCCAGGGCGGACAGGTAACGCTTCATCTCGATCTACTCCCCAGTGGTCAAGAAAGGCGATTACAGCAAAAACGGCAGGAAAAAGCCGCATAAACAAAAAACCGCCCGAAGGCGGCTTTTTGCATCGGGTCGGCCCCGCGTAGGGCCAGCCGCAGCCGCGAAGGCTGTTGGGCTTAGCGCTGACGCGCCTTGAAACGCGGGTTCGACTTGCAGATGACGAAGATCTTGCCACGACGACGCACGACCTTGCAGTCACGGTGACGGGCCTTCGCCGACTTCAGGGAGGACAGGACTTTCATGGCATACCTCGGCGTAAACAGTAGTTGTTCGGGTGGAGCGTGGCCGCGATATGCGAAAGACAATCGGCAGTTGACGCTCGTTCAAGCCCGCCATTCTACCGGGCTTTTCCTCGTGGTTTCAAGTGGTTGCACAAAAGATCCCATTGGGGGCGTCTGACAGGGGCTAGAATGACCCCTTCACACGCTCTGGGAACCCCATGAATCCACTCGCTCCCGTCCTGACCATCGACGGCCCTTCAGGGGCTGGCAAGGGTACCATCAGCCGCATCATCGCGCGCCGGATGGGCTGGCATTACCTGGATTCGGGCGCGCTGTACCGGGCGGTGGGCGTGGCCGCGAGCTGGGCCGACATCGATACCTCCGATGCCTCGGCGCTGGTCCGCTGCACCTTTGATACCCACGTTCAGTTTGTCGAGCAGGGTGAAGCCATGCGGGTCATGGTGAACGGGACCGATGCCACCGACGAGCTGCGCCTGGAGACCACGGGCGCACTGGCCTCGGCCATTGCGGCCATCCCGGAGGTCCGTGCCGCCCTGAAGGAGCGCCAGCGCGCATTCAGGGAGCTGCCGGGCCTGGTCGCCGACGGCCGTGACATGGGCACGGTGATCTTCCCGGACGCCTCCTACAAGGTCTTCCTGACCGCCAGTGCCGAGGAGCGCGCCGAGCGCCGGCATAAGCAGTTGAAAGACAAGGGGGTTTCTGTTAACTTTGATGACCTCCTGCGCGAGATCATGGCCCGCGACGCCCGTGATGCTCAGCGTACCGTGGCGCCCCTGAAGCCGGCAGACGATGCTGTCCTCATCGACACCACAGGCATCGGCATCGCAGATGTCGTTGCCAGAGTGATGGATCTGCTTCCGGTTCCGGCTGCCTGATCCGTTCGCGCGGGAGCACTGCCAGCAGCATCGGTGGTGGTCGCGCATAGCAGTGCTGTACCAGCTCCGTCGCGCAATGATGCGTGGCGGTTTTCCTACTACACACGACCTGCGTTTCCGGGGTCGACCAACAGGCGGGCGGTCGCCATTCCCCTGAAGGGGACGCCACCGACCCATGTGTCCAACAGAGTAAATCTAATGACCGAATCATTTGCCGAACTGTTTGAAGCCAGCCAGGCCAATCTGGCCAAGCTGAAGCCGGGCGCCATCGTCAGCGGTACCGTTGTTGAAGTCCGCGGCGACGTCGTGGTGATCAACGCTGGCCTGAAGTCCGAAGGCATCGTGCCGATCGAACAGTTCCGTAACGACGCTGGCGAAATCGACGTCGCCGAAGGCGACATCGTCAAGGTCGCCCTCGACTCGATCGAGAACGGCTTCGGCGAAACCGTCCTGTCGCGCGAGAAGGCCAAGCGCGCGATGGTGTGGGACGAGCTGGAAGAAGCGTTGGAAAAGAACGAAACCATCACCGGTCGCATCAGCGGCAAGGTCAAGGGTGGTTTCACCGTGGACATCAAGGATGTCCGCGCCTTCCTGCCGGGTTCCCTGGTCGATGTGCGCCCGGTGCGCGATCCGGCCTACCTGGAAGGCAAGGAACTCGAGTTCAAGCTCATCAAGCTGGACCGCAAGCGTAACAACGTCGTGGTCTCGCGCCGCGCTGTCGTCGAAAGCGAGCACTCGGAAGAGCGCGAGCAGCTGATGGACAAGCTGCAGGAAGGCGCGATCCTGAAGGGTGTCGTCAAGAACCTGACCGATTACGGCGCGTTCGTGGACCTGGGCGGTATCGACGGCCTGCTGCACATCACCGACATGGCGTGGAAGCGCGTGCGTCACCCGTCGGAAGTCGTGAACGTCGGCGACGAGCTGGACGTCCGCGTGCTGAAGTTCGACCGCGAGCGCAACCGCGTTTCGCTGGGCCTGAAGCAGCTGGGCGAGGATCCGTGGGACAACATCGGCCGTCGTTACCCGGCCAACAGCCGCGTCTTCGGCAAGGTCTCCAACGTCACCGATTACGGTGCGTTCGTTGAGATCGAGCCGGGCGTCGAAGGCCTGGTGCACGTCTCCGAGATGGATTGGACCAACAAGAACGTCAACCCGTCCAAGGTTGTCCAGGTTGGTGATGAAGTCGAAGTGATGGTGCTGGACGTCGATGAAGAGCGTCGCCGTATCTCGCTGGGCATGAAGCAGGTTGCCGCCAATCCGTGGGAAACCTTCGCTGCCACCCACAAGAAGGGTGACAAGGTGTCGGGCCAGATCAAGTCGATCACCGACTTCGGCATCTTCATCGGCCTGGACGGCGGCATCGACGGCCTGGTTCACCTGTCCGACATCAGCTGGAACACCACCGGCGAAGACGTCGTTCGCAACTTCAAGAAGGGCGATACCCTGGACGCCGTCGTCCTGGCTGTCGATCCGGAGCGCGAGCGCATCTCCCTGGGCGTGAAGCAGCTGGAGCAGGATCCGTTCGGCCAGTACATGGCTGCCAATCCGAAGGGCTCCAAGGTCGAAGGCGTGGTGAAGGAAGTCGACGCCAAGGGCGCGATCATCGAGCTGGCTGACGGCATCGAAGGTTACGTCTCGGCACGCGACATCGCCAACGAGCGCGTTGACGACGCCACCCAGCACCTGAAGGTCGGCGACAAGGTCGAAGCCAAGTTCGTGGGCATGGACCGCAAGGGCCGTACCCTGCAGCTGTCGATCAAGGCCAAGGACGACGCTGAAATGCGCGAAGTGCTGGAGGAATACCAGTCCTCTTCGGCTTCCAGCGGCACCACCCAGCTGGGCGCGCTGCTGCGTGCACAGCTGAACGGCAACAAGTCCGAGTAATCGGCCTTACGCTGTTCGTTGTTTCCTGGACGGCCCGGGCATTGCCCGGGCCGTTTCAGGCTGAGATACCCCTGATGTGAGCCGGTAATGACCAAATCCGAACTGATCGAAATCCTTGCGCGCCGCCAGGCGCACCTGAAGGCCGATGATGTCGATCTGGCGGTGAAGTCGTTGCTGGAAATGATGGGCGGATCGCTGTCCGCCGGGGATCGCATCGAAATCCGTGGTTTTGGCAGCTTCTCGCTGCACTATCGTCCGCCGCGCCTGGGTCGCAACCCGAAGACCGGCGAATCGGTTGCCCTGCCGGGCAAGCACGTCCCTCATTTCAAGCCGGGCAAGGAACTGCGTGAGCGGGTCAGCAGTGTGCTGCCGCTGGACGCCGATCCGGCCTGAGCCTCCCGTCGCGCCACCGCGTGCGAATCCAGCCGCGAGTCGGATAAGCTACGGACTCCTGCCACTGGAGCTGTCGCATGAAGGTTTTTCGTCTGCTGGTCCTGCTGGCGGTTCTGATCCTTGGATTGATCATCGGTGCGGTCAACATGACCGCGATGTCGATCAACCTGCTGTTTACCCAACTGCATACCTCGGTGGGCGTGGCCCTGATCGCCGCGCTGCTGGTGGGTGTCATCGTCGGTGCCGGCCTGGTGCTGGTGAGCGTGGTCATTCCGCTCTACAGCCAGTTGCGCCGCGCCAACAAGTCCGCTGTCGCCACGCCGGCACCGGTTGCTTCCCCCCAATCTTTTGATGGACGCTGATCGAAGATGGATTTCGTCACCGAGTGGTTCTGGTTCTTCCTGTTCGTTCCGCTGGCCGCACTGGCCGGGTGGGTGATCGGACGGCGTGGTGGTCAACGCCACGGTGACAGCCAGGTCAGCCGCCTGTCCAGCACCTACTTCCGCGGCCTGAACTACCTGCTCAACGAGCAGCCGGACAAGGCCATCGAGCTGTTCCTGCACATCGCCGAGCTGGACAAGGAAACCTTCGAGACCCAGGTCGCGCTGGGCCACCTGTTCCGCCGCCGCGGCGAAGTCGACCGCGCCATCCGCCTGCACCAGGGCCTGGTCAACCGCCACGACCTCAGCGATGCGCAACGCGTGCAGGCGCTGCTGGCGCTGGGCGAGGACTACATGAAGTCCGGCCTGCTGGACCGCGCCGAGACCGTGTTCACCGAACTGGCCCAGCTGGATCAGCGTGCGCCGCAGGCACTCAAGCACCTGATCGGTATCTACCAGGCCGAGCGCGACTGGGAAAAGGCGATCGACAACGCGACCCGTTTCGAGGACGTCACCGGCGAGCCGATGGGCAAGCTGATCGGGCAGTTCGAGTGCGAACTGGCCGAACGCTTCCGCGGTGCTGGCAAGCTGGAAGAGGCGAGGGCAGCGATTGCCCGGGCTTACCAGGCCGATGCGATGTCGGTGCGTGCCGGCATCATTGAAGGCCGCCTGGAAACCGATGCCGGCAATCCGGAAGCGGCCGTGCGCGCCTTCGAGCGTGCCGCGCGCAACGATCCGGAGTACTTGCCGGAGCTGTTGCCGGCGCTGATGCAGAACTACCGCAAGGTCGGCGATCTGGCAGGCGCACGCGCGTTCCTGTCGGAGATGACCGAGCACTACCGCGGCATCGCCCCGGTGCTGGCGCTGACCCGCCTGATGGAAGAGCAGGAGGGCGTGGCGCCAGCCCGTGCCTACCTGGGTCGCCAGCTCAAGGATCGCCCGTCGGTGCGTGGCGAGTCCGCGCTGATCGACCTGACCCTGGCTGAAGGCGCCGATTCCACGGCGACCCTGCACGACCTGAAGCACATCACCGACCAGTTGCTGGTGCGCAATCCGGCCTATCGCTGCACCCGTTGTGGTTTCGGTGCGCGCACCCACCACTGGCAGTGCCCGAGCTGCAAGGAGTGGGGTACGGTCAAGCCGCTGCTGAACTACGCGGTGCTCTGATCCATGCCGTGGCTCGTGATGGGCGCGCTGCTGGGCCTGGCCCTGCTGAGTGCGGCACTGACCTGGGCGGCGCGGGGCTACGCGCTGCGCCGGCAACTGTTTGACCAGCCGGGCGAGCGCCGCAGCCATAGCGTGGCCACCCCTCGCGGCGGCGGCATCGCCATTGTCATCAGCCTGCTGGTGACCGCCGGTGTTGCCATGTGGGCCTGGCCCGAAGCGCGTCCGAGCCTGCTGGTCGCCAGCCTTGGCCTGGCGCTGGTGGCGGGTATCGGCTGGTGGGACGACCACCGGCCGCTGCCGGCCATGCGCCGCCTGATGGTGCACTTCATCGCCGCCGCGCTGCTGGCCGCGCTGGTCAAGGTCCACGGTGGCAGCTGGCTGCTGGCCGTACTGGTCCTGCTGTTCACCGCCTCGCTGATCAACATCTGGAATTTCATGGATGGGATCAACGGCATCGCGGCCAGCCAGGCCATTGTGGTCGCGCTGGGGCTGGCGCCGCTGCTGCCCTGGCCGTACTCGCTGGCGGCGGTCGCGTTGGGCCTGGCCTGCCTGGGCTTCCTGCCGTTCAACTTCCCGCGGGCCCGGATCTTCATGGGCGATGTCGGAAGTGGCGCGCTGGGCTACGCGGTGGCGGCAGTGCTGGCACTGGCCAGCGTCAAGACCGACATCCACTGGATCCTGCTGCTGGTGTCGGCATCGCCGTTCCTTGTGGACGCGGGCTTCACACTGCTGGCGCGCATCATTTCCGGACAACGCTGGATGGAACCCCATACCCAGCACGTCTACCAGCGCGCGGTGCAGGCAGGAGCCAGTCACGCCCAGGTAACAGGGATGTACTTTGCTTTGGGCCTGTTCAGTATTACAGTGCTTAATGTCTGCTCCAATTTGCAGCCGAGGTGGGAGGCTGCCGTGGCGATCGCGTGGTTCATTGCGCTGAGCGTCCTCTGGCTCCTCCTGCGCAATGGATTGCGCCACCCAAAAGGAAATACCTGACTTATGGCTTCACCCTGGCGGGACAGAATCCTCGGCCTGATGCCGCGTTCGGCCATCGTCTGCCACGACCTGTTCATGGTCTGGGCATGCTGGCAGCTGCTCCACGCGGGGCGGTATTCGATCCTGGCCAACGCCCCCGAGCTCCCTCTCTGGAACGTTGACACCACGCTGGTGCTGCTGCTGCAGGGCATGGTGTTCTGGCGCGTGGGCCTCTATCGGGGCCTGTGGCGGTTCGCCAGCGTCAGCGACCTGCTGAACATCTTCAAGGCCAGCTTCATCGGCATGGTCGCCATCGTGCTGGTGCTGATGTGGAAGCGCTTCGACGGCGTGCCGATGTCGGTGCTGGTGATCTATCCGTTCGCGCTGTCGGCGCTGCTGGGCGCGCCGCGCCTGCTGTACCGGGCCTGGAAGGACTATCAGGCACTGCAGTCGGACTCGTCCGCGCGCCGCGTGCTGATCCTGGGTGCCGGCCAGGCCGCCGAGACCCTGGTCCGTGACCTGCGCCGTTCCGGTAATTTCGAGCCGGTCGGCCTGCTGGACGATGCGCCACACCTGCGCGGCGCCAAGCTGCAGGGCCTGCCGATCCTCGGCACCCTGGACGATGCGCCGACAGTGGTCCGGGAGACGGCGGCCAAGCTGCTGGTGATCGCCATTCCGTCACTGGACGCGGCGGGCATGCAGCGGATCGTCGCCATCTGCGAAAGCACCGGCGTGCCGTTCCGCACCGTGCCCAAGCTCAGCGACATCCTGCAGGGCCAGTCGCTGCCGGGGCAGCTGAAGGAAGTGGCGATCGAGGATCTGCTGGGCCGCAAGCCGATCATGCCGGACTGGAACCTGATCCGTGGCTGGCTGGGCGGGCGTACGGTGATGGTCACCGGTGCCGGCGGTTCGATCGGCTCCGAGCTTTGCCGCCAGTGCGCACGGCATGGTGCCGGCCGCATCATCCTGCTCGAGATCAGCGAACTGCTGCTGCTGACCATCGAAGGCGAGCTGCGGCGAAGCTTCCCCGATGTCGAGATCGAAGCGGTGCTGGGCGACTGCGGTGACCCGGCGGTGATCCGCCACGCCCTGTCGCTGCATCCGGTCGACACCGCCTTCCATGCGGCTGCCTACAAGCACGTGCCGGTGCTGGAGCGGCAGCTGCGCGAAGCGGTGCGCAACAACATCCTGGCCACCGAGAACGTGGCCCGCGCCTGTCTGGAAGCGCGCGTTGAGCATTTCGTGTTCATCTCCACCGACAAGGCGGTCGACCCGGTCAATGCACTGGGCGCCAGCAAGCGCTATGCGGAGATGATCTGCCAGAGCCTGGACCAGAAGTCCACGCATACCCGTTTCGTTACGGTGCGCTTCGGCAACGTGCTGGCCTCGGCCGGCAGCGTCGTGCCGCTGTTCCGCGAACAGATCCTGCGTGGCGGTCCGGTGACCGTCACCGACCCGGAAGTCAGTCGCTACTTCATGACCATCCCGGAGGCCTGCCAGCTGATCCTGCAGGCGGCCGCTTCGGCATCGCATGGTGCGATCTATACGCTCGACATGGGCGAGCCGGTGCCGATCCGCGTGCTGGCCGAGCAGATGATCCGCCTGGCCGGCAAGCAGCCGTACAAGGACATTCCGATCATCTACACCGGGCTGCGTCCGGGCGAGAAGCTGCACGAGACGCTGTTCTATTCGGACGAGGACTACCGTTCCACCGCGCACCCGAAGATTCTCGAGGCCGGTGTACGTACGTTCTCGCGTGACCTGGTGCTGGGCAATGTCCCGCGCCTGCGCGATGCCGTGGCTGGTTACGACACGACCAGCATCCAGGAGATCCTGTTCGCGACGATGCCGGAGTTCTCTCCCATCGAACAGGATGCTTACATTTCATCCGCTAAAGTCGTGCCCTTTCCGGCACGTGAGGCCAACAGGCACCAATGAGCAAGCGAATTCGCAAGGCAGTTTTTCCAGTGGCAGGGCTCGGGACGCGCTTTTTGCCGGCAACCAAGACGGTTCCGAAGGAAATGTTGCCGATCATTGATCGTCCGCTGATCCAGTACGCGGTCGATGAAGCGATTGAAGCCGGTTGCGACACGCTGGTGTTCATCACCAACCGCTACAAGCATGCCGTGGCCGACTACTTCGACAAGGCCTACGAACTGGAGCAGAAGCTCGAGCGCGCCGGCAAGCAGGAGCAGCTGGAGATGATCCGCCATGTGCTGCCCAATGGCGTGCGCGCGATCTTCGTGACCCAGGCCGAAGCACTGGGCCTGGGCCATGCGGTGCTGTGCGCCAAGGCCGTGATCGGTGACGAGCCGTTCGCGGTGCTGCTGCCGGACGACCTCATCTGGAACCGCGGCGACGGCGCACTGAAGCAGATGGCAGACCTCAACGAGGCCAGTGGTGCCAGCGTGATCGCCGTTGAAGACGTGCCGCACGACAAGACTGCCAGCTACGGCATCGTTGCCACTGACGCGTTCGACGGCCGCAAGGGTCGCATTTCGCAGATCGTGGAGAAGCCGAAGCCGGAGGACGCGCCGAGCGACCTGGCGGTGGTTGGCCGTTATGTGCTGAGCCCGAAGATTTTCGAGTTGCTGGAACAGACCGGCAGTGGTGCCGGTGGCGAGATCCAGCTGACCGATGCGATCGCGCAGCTGCTGAAGACCGAAGAGGTCGATGCCTACCGCTTCGAGGGCACCCGCTTCGACTGCGGCACGCACCTGGGGCTGGTGGAGGCGACGATCCGCTTCGCGCTGGACAACCCGAAGCTGGCAGGGCCGGCGCGGGAGAAACTGACGGCGATGTTGGCGGAATAAGGTTTATCAAGCGCTCCGTGCTGCGCCTTGATTGATACGTGGGGGAGGGGGCGGATGGCCCTCTCCAAAACACGCCAAAGCCCTTCCATGGTGCTCGATGGCGCCTTGCTCGTGTGCGCTGTCCTGCGCACACGGCAAGACCGGGGTTGGGCGTCCTGCCCAACCCGCCCAAGGCATGCCTTGGGCCCATGGCGCCAACGGTTTTGGAGAGGGCCATCCGCCCCCTCTCGACAGTTTCCGTGCGGCGCGGACGGGAAGGGCGGAATCAAGGGCAAGAGCAAAAGCAAAAAGGCAGCCGGTGGCTGCCTTTTTTGCTTGTTGGGGTCAGAGCCCTTTGCTGCGCAAAGGGCTCTGACCCCAGACTTTGCTTCTGCTCACCCCTCCGCCGCGTGGAATGCTGGCTGGCACGGGTGGGTGAGGCTGACCGGGACCGTTGGCGCCATGGATGGCGCCATCGAGCCCCCAGGGACGGGTTCACGGCGTGTCCCGGGCAGTCTCACCCACCCGGGCCCTGCAGTAAGCCGACATCCCGACCGGCAACGCTTTGAACCTTACAGCGCCTCGAAAATACCCGCTGCGCCCATGCCGGTGCCGATGCACATCGTCACCATGCCGTACTTCTGCTGGCGACGGCGCAGGCCGTGCAGCAGGGTTGCGGTGCGGATCGCGCCGGTCGCACCCAGCGGGTGGCCCAGGGCAATCGCGCCACCCAGCGGGTTGACCTTGTTCGGGTCCAGGCCGCAATCGCGGATCACCGCCAGCGACTGCGCGGCGAAGGCTTCGTTCAGTTCAATCCAGTCCAGCTGGTCCTGGGTCAGGCCGGCCTGCTTCAGTGCCTTCGGGATCGCGGCGATCGGGCCGATGCCCATCACTTCCGGGCGCACGCCGGCCACGGAGAAGCTGACGAAACGGGCCAGCGGGGTCAGGCCGTAGTCCTTGATCGCCTGTTCCGAGGCCAGCAGCACGGCACCGGCGCCATCGCTCATCTGCGACGAGTTGCCAGCAGTGACGGTGCCGCCGAACTGGCCGTTGCGGAACACCGGGCGCAGCTTGGCCAGGCCTTCGGCCGAGGAATCCGGGCGCGGGCCTTCGTCGGTGTCGGCGATCTTGTTGCGGGTGATGATGCGCTGGCCATCGGCCAGGTCCGGCAGGTGCGAGACGATCTCGTACGGGCTGATCTCGTCCTTGAACTCGCCGTTCTGGATCGCGGCCATGGCCTTCTGGTGCGAGGCGAGGGCGAAGGCGTCCTGGTCTTCGCGCGAGACCTTCCACTCTTCGGCGACCTTCTCGGCGGTGATGCCCATGCCGTAGGCGATGGCCACGTGGTCGTTGTCGAACACGCTCGGCGCCATGGCGATCTTGTTGCCCATCATCGGCACCATCGACATCGATTCGGTGCCGCCGGCCAGCATCAGGTCGGCATTGCCCAGGCGGATCGCGTCGGCGGCCTGCGCCACGGCCTGCAGGCCGGAGGAGCAGAAGCGGTTCACGGTCTGTGCGGCGATGGTGTTGGGCAGGCCAGCCAGCAGCACGCCGATGCGCGCCACGTTCATGCCCTGCTCGGCTTCCGGCATGGCGCAGCCGATGATCGCGTCATCGATGCGGTTGACGTCCACGCCCGGGGCCTGGGCGACGACGCTGCGCAGCACGTGCGCAAGCATGTCGTCGGGGCGGGTGTTGCGGAACATGCCCTTGGGCGCCTTGCCAACCGGGGTACGGGTGGCGGCGACGATGTAGGCGTCCTGGATTTGCTTGGTCATTGCAGTGATCTCTCGAATTTTTTAGCCGGAGTGCCCACCAAGGTGGGCACCTACCAGAGGCAGAGGGATGCCGACCAGGGGCCGGCACCCGCCATCAATCAATTACGCAGCGGCTTGCCGGTCTTGAGCATGTGCGCGATGCGGGCCTGGGTCTTTTCCTGCTGGGCCAGTTCGACGAAGTGCTTGCGCTCCAGGGTCAGCAGCCACTCTTCGTCCACCAGGGTGCCGCGGTCGACCTTGCCACCGCACAGCACGGTGGCGATGCGCTCGGCGATCTCGTAGTCGTACGGGCTGATGAAACGGCCTTCCAGCATGTTGACCAGCATCATCTTGAAGGTGGCGATACCCACGTCGCCGGCCACCTGGATGCGGCGTGCCGGCAGCGGCGGACGGTAGCCCGCTTCGGCCAGGGCGCGCGCTTCGGCCTTGGCGATGTGCAGGGCCTCGTAGCTGTTGAACACCACCTTGTCGGTGCTGCGCAGCAGGCCCAGTTCCTTGGCGTTGACCGCCGAGTTGGACACCTTGGCCATCGCCACGGTTTCGAAGGTCTTCTTCAGTTCGGCGAACACGTCACCGCCCGGGCCAGCGGCCTGCGAGGCGCGCACGGCCAGTTCCTTCAGGCCACCACCGGCCGGCAGCAGGCCGACGCCGGCCTCGACCAGGCCGATGTAGCTTTCCAGGAAGGCCACAGTCTTGGCGCTGTGCATCTGGAATTCGCAACCACCACCCAGCGCCAGGCCACGCACGGCAGCCACCACCGGCACCAGCGAGTACTTGATGCGCTGGCTGGTGCGCTGGAAGTTGGCGACCATCTCTTCGAACTGGTCGACCTTGCCGGCCTGCAGCAGGCCGAGCGCACCGGCCAGGTCGGCGCCGGCGGAGAAGGGTTCCTTCTGCTGCCAGATCACCAGACCCTGGAAGCTCTTTTCGGCAAGTGACACGCATTCCTGCAGGCCGTCCAACACCTGGTCGGACACGGTGTTCATCTTGGTCTTGAAGCTGACCACGGCGATGCCATCACCGTCGTGCCACATGCGCAGGCCGTCGTTCTCGAACACGGTCTCGCCCGGCGCGAACTTCTCGCCCAGCAGCGGATCCGGGAAGCGCTGGCGCTGATACACCGGCAGCGACGAGCGCGGCAGCTTGGCGTTGCGCGACGGGCTGTAGCTGCCCTCGGCGGCGTGCACGCCATCGCGGCCATCGAACACCCAGTCCGGCAGCGGGGCATTGCTCATGCTCTTGCCGGCGACGATGTCATCGGCAATCCACTGCGCCACCTGCTTCCAGCCGGCGGCCTGCCAGGTTTCGAACGGGCCCAGCGACCAGCCGTAGCCCCAGCGGATGGCCAGGTCGACGTCGCGCGCGGTTTCGGCGATGTCGGCCAGATGGTAGGCGCTGTAGTGGAACAGGTCGCGGAAGGTCGCCCACAGGAACTGCGCCTGCGGGTGCTGGCTTTCGCGCAGCTTGGCGAATTTCTCGGCCGGGTTCCTGATCTTCAGGATCTCGACCACTTCCGGTGCGGCGGCGCGGTCGGCCGGACGGTAGTCCTGCTTCTCCAGGTCCAGCACCACAATGTCCTTGCCGACCTTGCGGAAGATGCCGGCGCCGGTCTTCTGGCCCAGCGCGCCCTTGGAGATCAGCGCGTCCAGCCACTTCGGCGACTTGAAGAATTCATGCCACGGGTCGTTGGGCAGGGTGTCGCCCATGGTCTTGATGACGTGGGCCATGGTGTCCAGGCCGACCACGTCGGAGGTGCGGTAGGTGGCCGACTTCGGGCGGCCGACCAGCGGGCCGGTCAGGCCGTCCACTTCATCGAAGCCCAGGCCGAACTGCTGGGTGTGGTGGATGGTGGACAGGATCGAGAACACGCCGATGCGGTTGCCGATGAAGTTCGGGGTGTCCTTGGCGTACACCACGCCCTTGCCCAAAGTGGTGACCAGGAATTCTTCCAGGCCTTCCAGCACGGCGGCGTCGGTGGTGGTGGCCGGGATCAGCTCGGCCAGGTGCATGTAGCGCGGCGGGTTGAAGAAGTGCACGCCGCAGAAGCGGTGGCGCAGCTGCTCGGGCAGCACGTCGGCCAGCTTGTTGATGCCCAGGCCCGAGGTGTTGGAGGCCAGCACCGCGTGGTCGGCCACGAACGGCGCGATCTTCTTGTACAGGTCCTGCTTCCAGTCCATGCGCTCGGCGATGGCCTCGATGATCAGGTCGCAGTCCTTCAGCTGCTCCAGGCCGGACTCGTAGTTGGCCGGGGTGATGGCTTCGGCCAGCGACTTGCTGGCCAGCGGCGCCGGGCTCAGCTTGCCCAGGTTGGCGATCGCCTTCAGCACGATGCCGTCAGCCGGACCTTCCTTGGCGGGCAGGTCGAACAGCACGGTGTCGACGCCAGCGTTGGTGAGGTGGGCGGCGATCTGGGCACCCATGACGCCGGCACCCAGCACGGCGGCGCGGCGGACTAGCAGGGAATTGGACATGGTGTAGGGCCTTTGTTGGTCAGCAGTTACTGGGTGGAATCAAGGGGAAGCGGGCAGGGCGCTGGCGCGTGCGGCGGCGCGGAACCCGGCTTCGGCGAAATGGATCAGTTCGTGGGCGGCATGGGCACGATGCGCCGCTTCGGTGACACCGGCGGGACGCTTGATCAGCCCGAAGTCGGCCATGGCATAGGTGAGCGAGCCGGCCAGGAAATCCAAGCGCCAGTACAGCTCTTCCTTGCTCAGGTCGGGTGCGCATTCGGCAATCGCCTTGCCGAACGCACGCAGCACGTGACCGTAGTGGTCGGACAGGAACTTGCGCAGGTTGTCGTTCTTCTCGGCGTAGGCGCGGGCGATCACGCGCACGAAGGCGCCGCCGTTCTGGCGGTCCTGGGCCAGCGCCAGTGCCGGCTCGACGAAGGCGGCCAGCACCGGGCGCAGCTGCCCGGGGTGTTCGCTGCGGGCGCGCTCGAGCTGCGCCAGGCGCGCGCCGGTCATCTCGTCCATGCGGCGGCGGAACACCTCGTTGACCAGGTTTTCCTTGGAGCCGAAGTGGTAGTTGACCGCAGCGATGTTGACGTCGGCCTGGCTGGTCACCTGGCGCAGCGAAGTGCCGGCGAAGCCGTGCTGTGCGAACAGCTCCTCGGCCGCGCCGAGGATCCGGTCCTTGGTCGAGAAGTGGGCGGGTTTGGCCATCGGCGGGCGGACCTTAATCAAACGATTGTTTGATACTAGGACCAGACGGTAGCGTATGGCATTTTGCAGTGCAGCAAAAATGCCCGGACCGGTCAGATTTCACTCAGGTGGGTGAATGGGCGCAAAGGGTAGTGCCGGGGGGGGGGGGGGCCCCCCCCCCCCCCCCGGGGGGGGCGGCGCGGCGCGGCGGGGGCGGGCGGCCCACCCGGG
>NZ_JAWIRU010000014.1:30466-69478 GCF_036320025.1 Stenotrophomonas sp. SMYL86 | reverse complement strand
CACCGTTTTGGGCCGCCCGCTCCCCGCCACCCGCTCTCGCCGGGTGGGCCGCCAGCCTGCCGGCCAGCGGCCGGCACTACCACGCTGCCGCTTTATCTTTTACAATTCGCCTACGTTTATCAGGCTAAGCCCGCGTCCCGACGCGGGTTTTTTTCATGTTACCCTTCGGGCCATCAGCGGCCCGATTCCATTGGAGACATCCCATGGCGCTGGAGCGCACCCTTTCGATCATCAAGCCGGACGCCGTTGCCAAGAACGTCATCGGCGAAATCTACGCCCGCTTCGAGAAGGCCGGCCTGAAGGTCGTGGCCGCCAAGTACAAGCAGCTGTCGCGCCGTGAAGCCGAAGGCTTCTACGCCGTGCACCGCGAGCGTCCGTTCTTCAACGCGCTGGTCGAGTTCATGATCTCCGGCCCGGTGATGATCCAGGCCCTGGAAGGCGAGAACGCCGTCCTGGCCCACCGCGACCTGCTGGGCGCCACCAACCCGAAGGAAGCCGCTGCGGGCACCATCCGCGCCGACTTCGCCGAATCCATCGATGCCAACGCCGCCCACGGCTCGGACTCGGTCGAGAATGCCGCGATTGAAATCGCCTACTTCTTCGCCGCCACCGAAGTCGTTTCGCGCTGAGAGTAATGCCGTGAACGAGGTCGTACAGTCCCCCGCCATCCAGCCGCTGCCGAAGTCGGCACCCACGGCTGGCAAGCAGAACCTGCTCGACCTCGATCGCGCGGGCCTGGAGAAGTTCTTCGTCGAGGTTCTCGGCGAGAAGAAGTTCCGTGCCCATCAGGTGATGAAGTGGATCCACCATCGCTACGTCACCGATTTCGATGAAATGACCGACCTCGGCAAGGTCCTGCGCGCCAAGCTGCAGGCCCATGCCGAGGTGCTGGTTCCCAACATCGTGTTCGACAAGCCCTCCGCCGACGGCACCCACAAGTGGCTGCTGGCGATGGGCGTGGATGGCAAGAACGCCATCGAGACCGTGTACATCCCGGACAAGACCCGCGGCACGCTGTGCGTGTCCTCGCAGGTCGGTTGCGGCCTGAACTGCACGTTCTGCTCCACCGCCACCCAGGGCTTCAACCGCAACCTGACCACCGCCGAGATCATCGGCCAGGTGTGGGTTGCCGCACGCCACCTGGGCAACGTGCCGCACCAGATGCGCCGCCTCACCAACGTGGTGATGATGGGCATGGGCGAGCCGCTGATGAATTTCGACAACGTCGTGCGCGCCATGAGCGTGATGCGCGACGACCTGGGCTACGGCCTGGCCAACAAGCGCGTGACCCTGTCGACCTCCGGCCTGGTGCCGCAGATCGACCGCCTGTCTGCCGAAAGCGACGTGTCGCTGGCGGTGTCGCTGCATGCGCCGAACGACGCGCTGCGCGAGACCCTGGTGCCGCTCAACAAGAAGTATCCGATCGCCGAGCTGATGGCCTCGTGCGCACGTTACCTGCGCGCCAACAAGCGCCGCGAATCGGTTACCTTCGAATACACCCTGATGAAGGGCATCAACGACAAGCCCGAGCATGCCCGCGAGCTGGCCCGCCTGATGCGGCAGTTCGACAACGCGGTGCAGGCCAAGGATTCGGGCAAGGTCAACCTGATTCCCTTCAACCCGTTCCCGGGTACCCGCTACGAGCGCTCGGAAGAAGCGCATATCCGTGCCTTCCAGAAGATCCTGCTCGACAGCAACGTGCTGACCATGGTCCGCCGCACCCGTGGCGACGACATCGACGCCGCCTGCGGCCAGCTCAAGGGCCAGGTGATGGACCGCACCCGCCGCCAGGCGGAGTTCAACAAGACGCTGCAGGCGGGGAAGGGGAGCGATGCCGCGGCCTGACCGCCTCTGGCTGGTTCTGTTCGCAGGCATGCTGGCCGTTGCGGTCGGCGGCTGCAAATCCCATCCCAAGGCCAAGCTGGGCCCCAGCGAGGCGCCGGTCTACTCGGTCCGTGATCCGGACAGCGTGCGGCGCCAGGTGCGCCTGCAGGACCTGCTGGCCCTGGCCGCCCGCGACATGCAGGTGGGCAACCTCGATGCGGCCGAACGCAAGGCGCGCGAGGCGCTGAAGCTGGCCCCCGAGTCGCCCGATGCGCTGGTGCTGCTGGCCGGCATCGACGAGCGCGGTGGCCGCACCCAACAGGCTGGCGAGAGCTTCCGCAGGGCTGCCGAGCAGGCGCCGCAGCGCGGGGACATCCTCAACAATTACGGCGCGTGGCTGTGCCAGCAGGGCCGGCCGGCCGAGTCGCTGGTCTGGTTCGATCGTGCGCTGCAGGCGCCGGGCTACGCCACGCCGGCCGAGTCCCAGGCCAATGCCGGGGGCTGTGCGCTGGACGCCGGCCAGTTCGAACGTGCCGAGCGCGACCTGCGTGCGGCGCTGACAACGCTGCCGGGAAACCCGGTCGCGCTGGAGGCGATGGCCCAGCTCAGCTTCCGCCAGGGCCGCTTCATGGAGGCCCGGGCCTTCGCCGAACGTAGGATTGCGGCTGCACCCGCAACGCGTTCCGTGTTACAACTTGCGTCTCAAATCGAAGCGCGGCTGGGTGATCGGGCGGCATCTGACCGCTATCTTCAGCGCATTCGACAGGAATTTCCGCAGGAAGCGGGCTCCTAACTCCAGGGTTGATGCATTGTGATTGATGACCAGACTGTGAGCGCTCTCGAGACTGCGGCCGGCTGCGGCAGCCGCCTGCGCCAGGCCCGCGAGGCGGCCGGACTGACCCTCGAAGATGTCGGCTCGCGCCTGCGCATGCCGGTCCAGGTGGTCAGGTCGCTGGAAGAGGAGCAATGGCAGAAGCTGGGGGCGCCGGTGTTCGTGCGCGGCCAGCTGCGCAGCTACGCGCGCCTGCTGGACGTGGATGTGAGCCAGCTGCTGGAGCAGGCCCAGGTCGGCCCGGTGGTTCCGCCCACCCTGGTCAGCCATACCCACACCCCGCGTGCGCGCCGCATTGCCGAGAATCTTGGCCGTCGCGTGCTGTATGTCGGTATCACCGCGGTGCTGGCGGTGCCGGTGTGGTTCGCCACCCGTGGTCATTTTGATGGCAGTGCGACGCCGTCGCCGAACACCGCTTCGCTGGACGCGATCCCGGCCGCTGTGCCGGTGACCCCGTCTGCCGCCGGCGTCGAGCCGGCCGCCGTGGCTGACGTGGCGAGCGCCCCGGCCAGCAAG
This sequence comes from Stenotrophomonas sp. SMYL86, assembly GCF_036320025.1. Lineage (NCBI taxonomy): Bacteria > Pseudomonadati > Pseudomonadota > Gammaproteobacteria > Lysobacterales > Lysobacteraceae > Stenotrophomonas > Stenotrophomonas sp. SMYL86. The sequence goes on along the minus strand of NZ_JAWIRU010000014.1, from coordinate 66,306 downwards.
CCGGCCGCCACCCCGTACGTAGCCTCGCTGGCCCCGGTACCGCGTTCAGCCCCGGCACCGGCGGCTGCCGCCAACACGCTGGACATGCAGTTCAGCGGCGACAGCTGGGTCGATATCGGCGGCCCGGACGGCGCTACCGTCGAGAAGGCGCTGATCAAATCCGGCGAGAGCCGCAGCTTCACGCCGGGCCAGGTGACCCGGGTGACCCTGGGCAACGCCTCGGCGGTCCAGGTTCAGCAGAACGGCGCTATCGTCGATCTGACCCCCTACCAGCGAGCCAACGTGGCACGCTTTCAGGTATCCTCTGAAGGCTCCGTAGTCCCGGTTTCGCACTGAGGCGCGGTTTCACCACCTTCGATTAATCCCAATGGTCCCTCCCGATGGGCGGGGCGAGAGTACGCATGGCGATCGACGATCTGCTCGACGAGCACGAACAAAGTGAACGCGTCCGCAGCTGGCTGCGGAAGAATGGCGCCAGCATCCTCGGTGGCGTAGTCATCGCCATCGGTGCCATTGCCGGTTGGCAGTGGTACCAGAAGGATCAGGGCGGCAAGCTGGCCTCGGCCAATGTCGAGTACCAGAAGGCGCTCGTTGGCCTGCAGCAGAACAAGCTCGACGACGCCTCCAAGGCGGTCAAGGCGCTCGAAGCCGGCCCGTCCAGCATCTACGGCGACCTCGCGGCGCTGCAGCTGGCCAAGGCCCAGGTCGACGCCGGCAAGAACGAAGAAGCCCTGGCCACCCTGCGCGGCGTGAAGGTCGAAGGTGACCTGCAGCGCGTGGTCGACCAGCGTGTGGCCCGCCTGCTGGTGGCCACCGGCAAGAGTGACGAGGCGATCAAGCTGCTGGGCAGCGCCACCGACAGCAGCAGCCTGGAAATCCATGGCGACGCGCTGATGGCGCAGGGCAAGCGTGATGACGCCCGAGGCCAGTACGAGAAAGCGCTGAAGTCGCTGGACGTGGCAGCGCCGCAGCGGCGCCTGCTGGAAACCAAGGTTATGGACGCCGGCGGCACCGTTGCCGCCCCTGCGGAGTCGGTTTGATGAGTCAGAAGGTCATGATCACCCGCGTCGCCACCGTGCTCCTGATGGGCATGGCCCTGACCGGCTGCAGCACCGTGAAGGGCTGGTTCGCCGGCAAGGACGCGGCCGCGAAGAAGGCACAGGAACCGGCTGAGCTGGTCAAGTTCGAGCCGACCCTGAAGGTCAACAAGGCCTGGTCGGTCAACCTCGGCAAGGGCGAGCGCCGCATCGGCGTGCGCCAGGGCCCGGCCGTGGCCAACGGCCACGTGTTCGCTGCGGCACTCACCGGTGGCGTGCACGCCATCGACCTGCAGACCGGCAAGAAGGTCTGGACCTGGGAGCCGAAGAAGGAAAAGAAGAAGGCCAAGCTGCGCCTGTCCGGCGGCCCGGGGGTCGGTGAGAACCTGGTCGTGATCGGCACGCTCGATGGCCAGGTCATCGCCCTGGACATCAACGATGGCAGCGAGAAGTGGCGCGCCCGTGTTCCGGGTGAAGTCATCGCCGCGCCGGCCATCGCCCAGGGCGCGGTCTACGTGCGCAGCAATGACGGCCGCATCACCGCATTCGATGCCGGCAACGGCACCCAGAAGTGGTTCAACCCGAGCGAGCTGCCGGCGCTGACCGTGCGTGGCAACGCGCCGGTGGTGACCGGCCCGGGCGTGCTGTTCATCGGCAAGGACGAGGGCGCGGTTGCCGCCCTGGCCCAGCAGGATGGCCGCACCCTGTGGGAACAGAATGTGGGCAACGGTGAAGGCCGTACCGAGCTGGAGCGCATGGCCGATGTCGACGGCGCGCCGGTGCTGGATGGCAACACCCTGTTCGTGAGCAGCTTCAAGAACCAGACGATGGCCATCGAAGGCCCGACCGGTCGCCCGCTGTGGGCGCGCGACCATGGCGGTGCCGGTGGCGTGGCGGTCTCGTCTGGCAATGTGTTCGTCACCGACAACAAGGGCGGCGTGTTCGGCCTGGACAAGGCCAGCGGTGCGGCGATGTGGTCGCAGACCGCACTGGCCCGTCGCTCGCTGACCGGCCCGGCACTGCACGGCGACTACGTCGTGGTCGGCGACTACAAGGGATACGTGCACTGGCTGCAGACCTCCGATGGTGCGATGGCGGCACGGGCAAAGAGCGGCGGTGACGCCCTGCTGGCCCAGCCAATCGTCGTAGACGGGGTGCTGCTGGTGCAGAACGTTGATGGCAAGCTGACCGCCTTCCGGTTGGCAAATTAAAAATTGGAGTAATCGCGATGCTGCCTTTGGTCGCCCTGGTTGGACGGCCGAATGTCGGCAAGTCGACTATTTTCAATGCGCTTACGCGCACCCGTGACGCGCTGGTCCATGACCAGCCCGGCGTCACCCGCGACCGCAACTACGGTGTCTGCCGTCTGGACGAGGACAATCATTTCCTCGTCGTCGACACCGGCGGTATCGCGGAAGAGGAAGAGGGTCTGGCAGGGGCTACCACCCGCCAGGCCCGTGCCGCTGCGGCGGAAGCCGACCTGATCCTGTTCGTGGTCGATGCCCGTGAGGGAACGTCGGCGATGGACGACGAGATCCTGGCCTGGCTGCGCAAGCTGTCGCGCCCGACGCTGCTGCTGATCAACAAGATCGACGGCACCGACGAGGACACCGTGCGTTCGGAGTTCGCCCGTTACGGCTTCGGCGAGATGCTGACCGTGTCGGCTGCGCATCGCCAGGGTCTGGACGACCTGCTGGACGAAGTGGTCCAGCGCCTGCCGGAAGAAGGCAGCGGCGAAGAGCTGGACAACGATCCGAACCGCATCCGCATCGCCTTCGTCGGCCGCCCGAACGTGGGCAAGTCCACCCTGGTCAACCGCATCCTCGGCGAGGAGCGCATGATCGCCTCCGACGTGCCGGGCACCACCCGCGACTCGATCGCCGTGGACCTGGAGCGTGATGGCCGCGAATACCGCCTGATCGACACCGCCGGCCTGCGCCGTCGTTCGCGCGTGGACGAGGTCGTCGAGAAGTTCTCGGTGGTCAAGACCATGCAGTCGATCGAGCAGTGCCAGGTGGCCGTGCTGATGCTCGACGCCACCGAAGGCGTGACCGACCAGGACGCCACCGTGCTCGGTGCCGTGCTCGACGCCGGCCGCGCGCTGGTGATCGCCATCAACAAGTGGGATGGTCTGACCGAGTATCAGCGCGAGCAGGCTGAAACCATGCTGTCGCTGAAGCTGGGCTTCGTGCCGTGGGCCGAGTCGGTGCGCATCTCGGCCAAGCATGGCTCGGGCCTGCGTGAGCTGTTCCGTGCGGTGCACCGCGCGCACGAATCGGCGAACAAGACCTTCACCACCAGCGAAGTGAACAAGGCGCTGGAAGTGGCGTACGAGACCAACCCGCCGCCGACCATCCGCGGCCATGTCTCCAAGCTGCGCTACGTGCACCCGGCCGGGGCAAACCCGCCGACCTTCATCGTGCACGGCACGCGCCTGAAGGAGCTGCAGGAATCGTACAAGCGCTACCTGGAGAACTTCTTCCGCAAGCGCTTCAAGCTGATCGGCACGCCGGTGAGCTTCATCTTCCGCGAGGGTACCAACCCGTACGAGGGCAAGAAGAACGTCCTCACCGAGCGGCAGGTCAAGGCCAAGCGGCGCTTGATGAAGCACGTCAAGGGCAAGTGATGCAGAGAAAGGCGGCCGTAGGGCCGCCTTTCTTGTTTGTGGTAGTGCCGGGGGCGGGGCGGGCCCCCCCCGGGGGGGGGGGGGGGGGGGGGGGGGGGGGGCGGCTCCCCCCCCCCCCGCCCCCGCCCGCCCCCCCCCCCCGCCCCCCGCCGCCCCCCCCCCCCCCCCCCCCCCCACTACCGTGTATCTACAGACCTCGATCAGGGCGGACTGCTGCGACGAGCGCGGCAATGCGGCAACGCGCATGGGATGCCTCGGCCGCGCCGCGATGTTGAAGCCGGTTGCACCTGGCTTGTGGCGGGGATTGATTCCGGCAGCTGCACCTGCCCCGTGATGCTTGCCCAGACCAGGGTCGTACCCAGTGCACCTGCCAGGTACGCCACCGACACCGCCCCGATCAGCAGGCCCGCGGCATGCTCCAGCCATGGAAGCAATCGGCAACACCCCTGTGCCCTGCGCGGATGGCTGCCGAGCCACGCCATCAGCAGGCCGAGCGACAGCGCGACGCCACTCAGGCAGGCCACGTAAGCGGCCTGGGTGCCCGTGTCGGCAACGAGGCCGGTAACCAGGGCTGCAATCGCGAACTGCAGCATCCAGTTGCTGCTGCTGGCGAGCGCCAGCAGGCATCCTGCTTCGGCGTGCGGCCAACGGGAGCGGGCGCGCAGGCCCAAGGGCATCTGCAGGGAAAGCGGAGAGAACGGGGTCAAGCCGGCGTCGCGCAGGCACATGCCCGCCAGGCGCAGCAGCAGGAGGCAGCCCGCGCACTGCATCGCCAGCGTCCACAGGCCGCGGTTTCCCAGCATGCCCGCTGCAACGAAAGCCGTCGCACAGATGACGCCCGTACCGATGGCGATACCGAACGACGCGGCCATGGCGGCGTGCCCGCCCGCGCCCATCGCGGTGCGCAGGATCTTCGCGTGATGCGAAGCAGGCAGGAGCATGGCGAAGCCGTACAGCGCCGCGACGATGAAGAACTGCTGCACGTAAACCTGCCACTGACCTACAGAAAGTGCAGAGTGTGGGCGGGTGTGAACGCGCGGTATTGAACGCCATTGCGACAGGCGCGAATCGCCGGCATCAGCCGGCCCACAGCGACACGACGATCCATAGCGCCAGTGCGATCATCAGAAGCCCTGCGGCCCGCTCCAGCCAGGGAAGGGCGCGTGCGAACCGACCCAGCACCCACGGGTGGCCGACCAGCGCGGCTACCAGCAGATCCCAAAGCAGGAGGATGCCGAACATCCACGCGCCATAGAAGAATTTCGTTGCGGCGTTGGCCTGCGGGCCGTTGAGCATTGCCGCCAACGTTGCGTAGAACAGCGCATTCTTCGGGTTCAGCAGCGCAGACAGGGCGCCCAGCCCTGCCGCCTTCCACCACCCGTGCGTATCGTCTGCGCGCGATTCCGCGGCAGGTGCCTGCAGCGTCGTCGAGCCCGCATGGCGCAGGAACAGCGTGCCGAGGTACAGCAGGAATCCGCAGCCCGCCAACTGCACCGCAATGAACCCTGCGCTGCCTGCGCGCAGCATGGCAATTCCGGTGAAAGCGGCCACGATGAAGACGCCGTTGCCAACGGCGATGCCTGCGCAGGCGCCACTGGCGGTGCGCCAGCCAGAGGTGATCGCGGTGCGTGCAACGAGGAAGAAATCGGGACCGGGTGAGAGCAGGGCGAAAAAATGAACGGTGGCGATGATCAGGAACTGTTCCATCGGGTCCGGCGGCGGCTGGCTGGGGCGCCAGTCTGGGGATGTGCCGCGCGGTGGTATTGAACGTTATTGCAGGCTCAACGCCGGTACTGGCCCGGGGTCGCACCGGCGTGGGCCTTGAAGACCCGCTGGAAATGACTCTGGTCGGCAAAGCCCAGTGCATGCGCGACCACAGCCAGTGCCTGGCCTTCGCACAACCGTCGGCGAGCCTCCTGGATGCGTTGGTCGATCTGCCAGGCGTGTGGGGTCAGGCCCGTGGCACGTCGGAAGGCGCGGATCAGCTGGTAGCGGCTCATGCCTGCCAGCGATGCCAGTTCCTGCAGGGCCGGGGTGTGTTCGAGCCGCTGGCGCAGAACGTCCATCACCGGCTGCACTCGCTGCTGCAATGCGGCATCTTCAGGCGGGCCAGCGACGGCTACACCATCGTGTTCATCCAGATCGCCGACGAACGCGATCAGGGCCGCTTCCTTGACGCTGACCGGATCGTCGGAGAACAGCGTCTCGTTGAGCTGGCAGTACTGCTGGTAGCGCGGGCGATGGTGGGAAATCCGGATGGGTTCCTGCTGCCAGTCGGGTCCGGGCAGGCCGTCATACTCGGCGCGGACTTCGGCCATCCAGCGCGCATCCAGGTGCAGCATCTGGTAGCTCCAGACCTGGCCGGGCAGGGGGTTGCAGGCATGCACGCGGCCTGCGGGTACGCCGACCAGATTGCCGGGTTGCAGCAGGCGCGGTCCTTCCGCCGCGCCGGTGAACACACTGCTGCCAGCGTCCACGGCGCCGATCGAGAAGGTGTCATGGCTGTGCGGGCGATGGCAGGCGCGGCTGTCGCACGCCCGTCGGCTTTCGACGAAGGGCATGCGCGGGTCACGCCAGAATTCGGTGGCAGAGCGCATGCAGCGGTTCCGGAATGCAGGGAGCAACGCCCGCATGGTGCCATGTTCGGGGCAAGGCGCGTCGAGGGTGTCTGCGCGATAATGTGGCCATGAGCATCCAAGAGCTTTCCCCCGCGCAGGCGCGCGAGCGCCTGGCCCATGGCGCCGTGCTGATCGATGTACGCGAGGCGCATGAACGGGCCGGGGGCATGGCCGAGGGCGCGCGCGGCGTGGCCAGGGGCGAGCTGCAGGCCGACCCGGCCGCGCATCTGCCAAAGCACGACCAGGAGATCCTGCTGATCTGCCAGAGCGGCAAGCGCTCGGCAGATGCTGCGCAGTTCCTGCTGGAGGCCGGCTACACCCACGTCGCTTCCGTGACCGGCGGTACCGTGGCCTGGCGCGAGCAGTCGCTGCCGCTGGTGCAGCCGCTGGCCAGCGCCGCCGACCGCGACTTCTACGACCGCTATTCGCGCCACCTGCTGCTGCCGCAGGTGGGCGAGGCTGGCCAGCGTACGCTGCAGCAGTCGCGCGTGCTGGTGCTGGGCGCGGGCGGCCTGGGCGCGCCGGCCGGCTTCTATCTGGCCGCCGCCGGGGTAGGGCACCTGCGTTTCGCCGACCACGACCGGGTGGAGCGCAGCAACCTGCACCGGCAGATCGTGCATACCGAGGCCAGCGTCGGCCAGCTCAAGGTCGATTCCGCGCGCGAGCGGCTGCTGGCGCTGAACCCGTCGATCGAGGTCGAGGCGGTGCCGGAGCGGGTCACCTCCGAGAACGTGGATGCGCTGCTGGAGGGCGTGGACGTGGTGCTGGACGGCTCGGACAACTTCCCGCTGCGCTACCTGCTCAACGACGCCTGCATCAAGCACGCCAAGCCACTGGTGTATGCCGCCATCGAGCGCTTTGACGGCCAGGTAAGCGTGTTTGACGCTGGCCGCCAGCGTGGCGTGGCGCCGTGCTACCGCTGCCTGTTCCCCGAGCCGCCGCCGCCAGAGTTCGCGCCGAACTGCTCCGAGGCCGGCGTGCTGGGTGTACTGCCGGGATTGGCCGGTGTGCTGCAGGCCACCGAGGTGCTGAAGCTGCTGCTGGGCATCGGCGAGCCGCTGGTCGGCCGCCTGCTGCGCTTTGATGCGCTGGGCATGCGCTTCCGCGAGACCGGCATCCGGCCGGACCCGCATTGCCCGGTGTGCGCGCCGGGCGTGCCGTTCCCGGGGTATATCGATTACGCCGCGTTTTGCCGGGGCGGGTGAGGCTGGCCGGGGAATGCGTTGGTAGATGCCGACCTTGGTCGGCGCTCTTGTGCCAACCAAGGTTGGCACCTACCGAAGCGGGTGCATGGTTGGCACCTACCGAAGCGGGTGCATGGTTGTCAGCTACCGAAGCGGCGCATGGTTTCAGGATCCCGCATCCGGCCGGACCCGCATTGCCCGGTGTGCGCGCCGGGCGTGCCGTTCCCGGGGTACATCGATTACGCCGCGTTTTGCCGGGGTGGGTGAGGCTGGCCGGGGAATGCGTTGGTAGATGCCGACCTTGGTCGGCGCTCTTGTGCCAACCAAGGTTGGCACCTACCGAAGCGGGTGCATGGTTGGCGCCCGCCGATGCGCATGCATGGTTGGCACCCATCGGCGCGCATGCATGGTTTCGGGATGATGCTGGGGGTCACTCCTGGCATCGTTCCACCTCCAAGACAATCCGGCGCAACATGCGTGCTATTGCCGTCATCGGCATTGCTCTATTGTTGAACCCGATTCTGGATCTTGGGGAAAACACCGCATGGCGGTAGAAGCAGCGACCAGCGAGCTGGTCAAGGTCGTGGCCCTGTTGGGCGCGGCGGTGGTGATGGTGCCTTTGTTCCGCCGGGCCGGCCTGGGCTCGGTGCTGGGCTACTTCGCTGCCGGCCTGGCGATCGGACCGTTCGGGCTGGGCTGGTTCTCCGACCCGCAGGCCATCCTGCATACCGCCGAGCTGGGCGTGGTGATGTTCCTGTTCGTGATCGGCCTGGAGATGCGGCCCTCGCACCTGTGGAGCCTGCGCAAGGAAATCTTCGGGCTGGGCACGCTGCAGATCGTTACCTGTGCGGTAGTGCTGACCAGCATCGCCAAGCTGTTCGGCCTGCCATGGCAGGTGGCCTTCATCGGTGCCACCGGCTTCGTGCTGACCTCCACCGCGGTGGTGATGCAGCTGCTGGCCGAGCGTGGTGACATCGCGCTGCCGTCGGGGCAGAAGATCGTCTCCATCCTGCTGTTCGAAGATCTGCTGATCGTGCCGTTGCTGGCGCTGGTGGCCTGGATGGGCCCGAGCGCGGGCAGTGCCGACGGCGAGGGCTCGCGTTGGTTGTCGGTGGCGATCGGTGTCGGTGCCATCGTCGGCCTGGTGCTGGTCGGTCGCTTCCTGCTCAACCCGCTGTTCCGCGTGCTGGCCGAATCGAAGGCGCGCGAGGTGATGACCGCCGCCGCGCTGCTGGTGGTGCTGGGCGCGGCGCTGCTGATGCAGCTGTCCGGCCTGTCGATGGCGATGGGCGCGTTCCTGGCCGGCGTGCTGCTGAGCGAATCGACCTTCCGCCACCAGATTGAAGCGGACATCGAGCCGTTCCGCGGCATCCTGCTCGGCCTGTTCTTCCTCAGCGTGGGCATGGCGCTGGACCTGGGCGTGGTGGCTGGCAACTGGCAGCTGATCCTCGGCCTGGTGCTGGCGTTGATGGCGGCCAAGGCGCTGTGCATCTACGTGGTGGCGCGCGTGATGGGCAGCGACCACGCGCAGGCGCTGGATCGTGGCGTGCTGATGGCGCAGGGCGGTGAGTTCGCCTTCGTGTTGTTCTCTGCTGCCGCATCGGCCGGCGTGATCGACCTGGAGATCAATGCCAACTTCACCGCCGTGGTGGTGCTGTCGATGGCACTGACCCCGCTGGTGGTGCTGGTCTACAAGCGCATCGCCCCGAAGCCGACGGTGAACATGGACGGCGTGGACGAGGCCGATGGCCTGTCCGGCAGCGTGCTGCTGATCGGCTTCGGCCGCTTCGGCCAGGTCGCGAGCCAGTCGCTGCTGGCGCGCGACGTGGACGTGACCATCATCGACAACGATGTGGAGATGATCCAGAGCGCCGCGCGCTTCGGTTTCAAGATCTACTACGGCGATGGCACGCGTCTGGACGTGCTGCATGCCTCAGGCGCGGCCACCGCGCGTGCGATTGCGGTGTGCGTGGACAAGGCCGAAGCGGCTGATCGCATCGTTGAACTGGTGGCGCATGAGTTCCCGCAGGCCAAGCTGATGGTGCGCTCGTTCGACCGCGAGCATTCGCTGCGGCTGATCCATGCCGGTGTCGATTTCCAGATTCGCGAGACGTTTGAATCGGCAGTGCTGTTCGGCCAGGCCGCGCTGGTGGAGCTTGGCGCGGATGAAGACGATGCGGTGGAGATTGCAGAGCAGATCCGCCGTCGTGATGCCGAGCGCTTCGAGCTGGAGATTGCCGGCGGTGGCTTGAATGCCGGCGCACGGATGATCTACGGCAACAGCCCGCAGGGCGTACCGACGCCGACGCCGTTCACCGCGCCCAAGCGGGAGAGCAAGACGCTGAACCCGCAGGATGTGCCGGAAGAGGAAGAGTAGCCCCGGTAGTGGGGGGGGGGGGGGGGGGCCGGGGGCGGGGGGGGGGGCCGCGGGGCGGGGGGGGGGGGGGGCGGGCGGCCCCCCCCCCCCCCCCCCCGGCGCCCCCCCCCCCCCCCCCCCCACGACTCACCGGGCTTCGATCGGGCTTCTGCTAAAATCCGGGGTCCATGTCGCGTACCTCATACCCCGCCCCGCCGCTGCCGCGCGCCGGCCAGCTCCGCGCCTGGTGGCGCGCCCCCGCCTCGCCGACCGCCCTGGCCTGGTATCTGGCCCAGGCCGCGCGTGCGCACGACGCCCCGCTGCTGGTGATCGCCCGTGACAACCACGGTGCCAACCAGCTCGAAGCCGACCTGCAGACCCTGCTCGGCGGTGACCCGGCCCTGCCGGTGGTGGCCTTCCCGGACTGGGAAACCCTGCCCTACGACCGCTTCAGCCCGCATCCGGACATCATTTCGCAGCGACTGTCCGCCCTGCACCGCCTGCCCACGCTGAAGCGCGGCCTGGTGATCGTGCCGGTGCAGACCCTGCTGCAGCAGCTGGCCCCGCGCAGCTACGTGATCGGTGGCAGCTTCGACCTGAAGGTCGGCCAGCGCCTGGATCTGGAAGCCGAGAAGCGTCGCCTGGAAAGTGCTGGTTACCGCAACGTCCCGCAGGTGATGGACCCGGGTGACTTCGCCGTGCGCGGCGGCCTGCTCGATGTGTTCCCGATGGGCGCCGACGAGCCGCTGCGGGTGGAGCTGCTGGACGAGGACATCGACTCGATCCGTGCCTTCGACCCGGAAAGCCAGCGCTCGCTGGACAAGGTCGAGGCGGTGCACATGCTGCCGGGCCGCGAAGTACCGATGGACGAAGCCAGCATCGCCCGCGTGCTGGCCACGCTGCGCGAACGCTTCGATGTCGATACCCGGCGCAGCGCGCTGTACCAGGATCTGAAGTCCGGGCTGGCCCCGGCCGGCGTCGAGTACTACCTGCCGCTGTTCTTCGAACGCACCGCGACCCTGTTCGACTACCTGCCCGACGGCAGCCTGCCGGTGGTCTGCGCCGGTGCCGGCGAAGCCGCCGAGGCGTTCTGGGCGCAGACCGGCGAGCGTTACGAGCAGCGCCGCCACGATGTGGAACGGCCGCTGCTGCCGCCGTCGGCGCTGTATCTGTCGCCGGAACTGCTGCGCGAGCGTCTGAACGATGCCCCGCGCATCGAAGTGTGGTCGGCTGACCACGCGCGCATCGCCGATGCCCATGCGTTGGGCGACCAGCCGCTGCCGCCGCTGCCGGTGGCCGCGCGCGAGGCCCCCGCTGGCGACGCGCTGAAATCCTTCCTCGGCCATTATCCGGGCCGGGTGCTGATTGCCGCCGATTCGCCCGGGCGTCGCGAGGCGCTGCTGGAAGTGTTGCAGGCCGCCGAGTTGAAGCCGCCGGTGGTGGCCGACCTGCCCAGCTTCCTCGCCGACGATGCGCGCTTCGCGATCGCGGTGGCGCCGCTGGAGGATGGCTTCGCACTGGACGATCCGCGCATCGCGGTGCTGACCGAGCGCCAGCTGTTCCCCGAGCGCGCCGGCAGCACCCGCCGCACGCGCCGTGCCGGCCGCGAGCCGGAAGCGATCATCCGCGACCTCGGTGAACTGACCGAGGGTGCGCCGATCGTGCACGAGGACCATGGCGTCGGCCGCTACCGCGGCCTGATTGCGATGGACGTCGGCGGCATGCCCGGCGAGTTCCTGGAAATCGAATACGCCAAGGGCGACCGCCTGTATGTGCCGGTCGCCCAGCTGCACCTGATCAGCCGCTACTCCGGTGCGTCGGCGGAAACCGCGCCACTGCATTCGCTCGGTGGCGAACAGTGGAGCAAGGCCAAGCGCAAGGCCGCCGAGAAGGTGCGCGACGTCGCCGCCGAGCTGCTGGAGATCCAGGCCCGCCGCCAGGCGCGTGCCGGCCTGGCGCTGCAGGTGGACCGTGCGATGTACGAGCCGTTCGCCGCCGGTTTCCCGTTCGAGGAAACCCCGGACCAGCTGGCCGCGATCGACGCCACCCTGCGCGACCTGGCCAGCAGCCAGCCGATGGACCGCGTGGTCTGCGGCGACGTCGGCTTCGGCAAGACCGAGGTGGCGGTGCGTGCGGCATTCGCCGCCGCCAGTGCCGGCAAGCAGGTGGCCGTGCTGGTGCCGACCACGCTGCTGGCCGAACAGCATTACCGCAACTTCCGCGACCGCTTCGCCGATTACCCGCTGAAGGTCGAGGTGCTGTCACGCTTCAAGACCACCAAGGAAATCAAGGCCGAGCTGGAAAAGGTCGCCGCCGGCACCATCGACGTCATCGTCGGTACCCATCGCCTGCTGCAGCCGGACGTGAAGTTCAAGGACCTGGGCATGGTCATCGTCGACGAGGAGCAGCGTTTCGGCGTACGCCAGAAGGAAGCGCTGAAGGCGCTGCGCGCCAACGTGCACCTGCTGACCCTGACCGCCACGCCGATTCCGCGCACGCTCAACATGGCCATGGCCGGCCTGCGCGACCTGTCGATCATCGCAACGCCGCCGCCGAACCGGCTGGCGGTGCAGACCTTCATCACCCAGTGGGACAACGCGCTGCTGCGCGAAGCCTTCCAGCGCGAGCTGGCGCGTGGTGGCCAGCTGTACTTCCTGCACAACGACGTGGAAAGCATCGGCCGCATGCAGCGCGAGCTGTCCGAGCTGGTGCCGGAGGCGCGCATCGGCATCGCCCACGGGCAGATGCCCGAGCGCGAGCTGGAAAAGGTGATGCTGGATTTCCAGAAGCAGCGCTTCAACGTGCTGCTGTCGACCACGATCATCGAGTCGGGCATCGACATCCCCAACGCCAATACCATCATCATCAACCGCGCCGATCGCTTCGGCCTGGCCCAGCTGCACCAGCTTCGTGGCCGCGTCGGTCGTTCGCACCACCGCGCCTACGCCTACCTGGTGGCACCTGATCGTCGTTCGATCACCCCGGATGCGGAAAAGCGCCTGGAAGCGATCGCGTCGATGGACGAGCTCGGTGCCGGCTTCACCCTGGCCACGCACGATCTGGAAATCCGCGGTGCCGGTGAACTGCTGGGCGAGGACCAGAGCGGGCAGATGGCCGAGGTCGGCTTCAGCCTCTACACCGAGCTGCTGGAGCGCGCGGTGCGCAGCATCAAGCAGGGCAAGCTGCCCGACCTGGATGCCGGCGAGGAAGTGCGCGGTGCCGAAGTCGAGCTGCATGTGCCGGCGCTGATTCCGGAAGACTACCTGCCGGACGTGCACACCCGCCTGACCCTGTACAAGCGCATTTCCAGCGCGCGCGACAGTGATGCGCTGCGCGAACTGCAGGTGGAGATGATCGACCGCTTCGGCCTGCTGCCGGATGCGGCCAAGCACCTGTTCGCCATCGCCGAGCTGAAGCTGAAGGCCAATACGCTGGGCATCCGCAAGCTGGACCTGGGCGAGAACGGTGGCCGCATCGTGTTCGAGTCCAAGCCGAACATCGATCCGATGGCGGTGATCCAGCTGATCCAGAAACAACCGAACCTCTACGCCATGGAAGGGCCTGACAAGCTGCGCATCAAGCACCCGCTGCCGTTGCCGGAAGACCGCTTCAATGCGGCCCGCGCCCTTCTGACCACCCTCGCCCCGGGTTGATCGCCCCCCGAACACCCCGCACCGGTCCCCACCCGGTGCGGGCGGATGACCATGTTCCCTGACGCCGTACCCGCCCCCGACCTGCTGCACGCGCAGGCCTGCCTGATCGATGCCCTCTCGATGTCGCTGCAGATGCGCGACGCCTACACCCGCCACCATTGCGACCGCGTTGGCCTGCTCGCGCAGCGCCTGGCCACGCACTGCGATCTCGATGACGATGCCTGCTCGCAGATCGGCCTGGCCGCGCGCTTCCATGACATCGGCAAGATCGGCATTCCCGACGATGTACTGCTGACACCGCGCCGGCACACCGACGAGGAACGCGCGATCATGCGCGAGCATCCGGTGCGCGGCGAACACATCTTCCTGGCCACCGGCCGCAGCGATGCAGCACCTGTCGCGCGGCTGATCCGCGCCCATCACGAAGCCTTCGATGGCAGCGGCTATCCCGACGGCCTGCGTGGCGAGAGCATTCCGCTGGGCTCACGCATCGTCACCGTTGCGGATGCCTACGATGCCATGACCAGCGTGCGCCCCTACCGCGCAGCGATGGAACGCGAGACTGCGTTGCGCATCATCGACGAGCAGTCCGGCGGCCTGATCGATCCCTATGTGCTGCAGCGCTTCCATCGCATGCTGGCGCAGGAACCAGCGCTGGCCTGAGATCCGCCGGGCATGGCCCGGCGCTACCGATCAGACAAACAAAAGGCCCGGCATTCGCCGGGCCTTCTGCATCACGCATCACGTGCGATCGATTACCAGATCACCACGCGCTTGTCGTCGGCACGCACCATCGCGTCGCCGGCCTTGCACTGGAACGCAGCGGCATACGACGGCATGTTCGACGGCGCGCCGTTGGCACGGAAGTTGGCCGGCGCGTGCGGGTCGGTGTTCAGGCGGACGCGCAGCTCACCGTCGGTGAAGTTGCGGCGCCACACGGTGGCCCAGTTCATGAAGAAACGCTGGTCCTGGCTGTGACCATCGACTTCCACGTTCGCCTTCGGATCTTCCTTCAGCGCCATCTGCAACGCGTCGTAGGCCACGGTCAAGCCGCCCAGGTCGCCGATGTTCTCACCCAGGGTCAGCTTGCCCTTCACGAACACGCCCGGCACCGATTCATAGCCATCGAACTGCGCGACCAGCTGGTCGGTACGTTCGGTGAAGGCCTTGCGGTCGGCGTCGGTCCACCAGTTGTCGAAGTTGCCGTTGGCAGCGAACTGGCTGCCCGAGTCGTCGTAGCCGTGCATCATCTCGTGGCCGATGACCGCACCGATGCCGCCGTAGTTCAGCGCCGGATCGGCCTTGGCGTCGAAGAACGGCGCCTGCAGGATGGCGGCCGGGAATACGATCTCGTTCTTGGTGGCGTTGTAGTAGGCGTTGACGGTCTGCGGGGTCATGCCCCACTCGGTCTTGTCCACCGGCTTGCCGATCTTGTCCAGCATGTAGCGATAGTTGAACGCGCGCGCAGCCTGCATGTTGCCCAGGTAACTGTCACCGTTGGTCTGCAGGCCCGTCCACTCACGCCACTTGTCCGGGTAGCCGATCTTCGGGGTGAAGCTGGCCCACTTCTCCAGCGCCTTCTTCCTGGTCTCTTCGCCCATCCACGGCAGCTGCTCCAGGCGCGCCTTCAGCGCCACCGAGAGGTTCTCCACCAGGTGCTGCATGGCCACCTTGGACTCGGCCGGGAACACGGCGTCGACGTACAGCTGGCCCAAGGCTTCACCCATGCCGCCGTTGACCGACTCCAGCACGCGCTTCCAGCGCGGCTGCATTTCCTTCTGGCCACGCAGGGTGGTGCCATAGAAATCGAAGTTGGCCTTCTCGAACTGGCTGCTCAGGTACGGCGAGGCGTCGTCGATGGTGTGGAAGCGCAGGTAGGCCTGCCAGGTGCTGGCCGGCACATCGGCGAGCATCTTGTCCATTTCACCGAAGAAGCCCGGCTGCGCCAGCGAGAACTTCTGCGCGGCCGGCACCTTCAGGGTGTCGAACAGCGCGGCCCAGCTGAAGTTCGGGGTCAGCTTGTCGGCGTCAGCCGCGCTGAGCGGGTTGTAGCGCTTGGCCGGGTCACGCATTTCGATGCGCGACATCGAGGCCTTGGCCAGACGGGTTTCGAAGGCCATCACGGCCTTGGCCTGCTCGGCAGCCTGCGCCGCGTCCACGCCGGACAGCGTCAGCACCTGCGCGATGTAGGCCACGTAGGCGTCGCGGATCTTGGCCTGCGCGTCATCGAAGTAGTAGCCCTTCTCCGGCAGGCCCAGGCCGCCCTGGCCGACATAGGCGATGACGTTGGCCGAATCCTTGTAGTCGGCATTGGCGAACAGCGAGAACAGCACGCCCTTGCCCTCGGCCTGGCTGTCGCGCAGGTACTGGGTGATGGCGGCGGTATCGTTCAGCGCGGTGATCTTGTCCAGCTGCGGCTGCAGCGGCGCCAGGCCGGCGGCTTCGATCTTGGCTTCATCGTTGCCGGTCTTCCAGATGTCGCCGATCTTGGCTTCCACCGAGCCGGCCTTGGCCTGGCTGGCCGCGGCCTGCTGCACCAGTGCGTGCTGCACTTCCAGCGAGCGCTCGCGCAGGATCTCGAAGCTGCCCCAGGTGGTCTGGTCGCCCGGCACCGGGTTGGCCTTCAGCCACTTGCTGTTGACGAAGCCGTTGAGGTCGGTACAGGCCGAGATGGACGGATCCAGGTCGGCGCTGTTGAGCGAGATCAGCGGCGTCTTGATCTGCGACAGGTCGAAGGCCGGCTTGGCGTCGGCGCTGGCCGCCGGCGCGGTTTCATTCTTGCCACAGGCCGCCAGCGAGGCAGCGATGGCGATGGTCAGGCCCAGCGGGACCAGGTTGCGGACGTTCATGAGGCTCTCCTGCGGGTAATTTCACAGGGTAGCCGGGGAGCCCTTCGGTGGGACCGGCCAAAGGTCACAGGACACGCTTATGTAGAGTCGAGCCATGCTCGACTGCTCTCCGTTCCGGGTTTATTGTCCTTGCGGCAAGAGGCCAACAGCAGTCGAGCATGGCTCGACTCTACAAAAAGCGAAGGCCGGCTTGCGCCGGCCTTCTGTTTTATTTCGCCTTGCCCTGGTTGGCCACGGCTTCAGCGGCCTTGCGCGCTGCTTCCGGGTCGCCCAGGTAGCGGAACGACTTCACCGTCAGGTCGTCGTTCAGTTCGAACAGCAGCGGGATGCCGGTCGGGATGTTCAGCTCGAGGATTTCCTCGCGCGAGACGTTGTTGAGGTACTTGTACAGCGCGCGCAGCGAATTGCCGTGGGCGGTGACCAGCACGGTCTTGCCGTCCTTCAGCTGCGGCGCGATGGCGTCGTGCCAGTACGGCAGCACGCGGTCCAGCGTGGTGGCCAGCGATTCGGTGCCCGGCAGCGCGTTGCGGTCCAGGCCAGCGTAGCGGCGGTCATGGATCGGGTGGCCCGGATCCTCCAGGTCCATGGCCGGCGGCGGGATATCGTACGAACGACGCCACACCTTGACCTGGTCCTCGCCGTGCTTGGCGGCGGTCTCGGCCTTGTCCAGGCCCTGCAGGCCGCCGTAATGGCGTTCGTTGAGGCGCCAGGACTTGTTCACCGGCAGCCAGTCCTGTTCCAGCTCGGCCAGTGCACCCTGCAGGGTGTGGATGGCGCGCTTGAGCACGGAGGTGTGGGCAACGTCGAACTGCAGGCCTTCCTCGCGCATCAGGCGACCCGCGGCGGCCGCTTCCCGGCGCCCCTGCTCGGTCAGGTCGACATCGACCCAGCCGGTGAAGCGGTTGTCCAGGTTCCACTGGCTCTGGCCATGGCGCAACAGTACGAGTTTACGGGTCACTGCAGGGTCTCCAACGCGAGGAAAGACAGGCCGCCATTGTAGCCCCGGCCGCCGCTCACCGGGCCGTGGCACCGCGCATGCGATGCTGTGACCAATGAATACGGCGATCGACCCCGGGCGCTGGGAAGGCAGCGTCGCCGCTGCACGCGCGCTGCAGCTCCAGCTGGCCGGCCGCGTGGAGCGCCAGGACCGGCTGCCACGCAACGTGCGCTGGCTGGCCGGGCTGGATGTCGGCTTCGAGGACGATGGCGCCATCACCCGCGCCGCGGCGGTACTGCTGGACGCAGAGACGCTGCAGCCCGTGGCGCAGGAGATCGCGCGCATCCCCACGGTGATGCCCTATATCCCCGGCCTGCTCAGCTTCCGCGAGCTGCCGGCACTGCTGGCCGCACTCGCGCTGCTGCCACGCACGCCGGACCTGGTGTTCGTCGATGGTCATGGCATCAGCCACCCGCGACGATTGGGCGTGGCCGCGCATCTGGGCGTGGTCACCGACCTGCCGAGCATCGGCGTGGCCAAGTCGAAGCTGGTGGGCCGGTTCGTCGAACCGGGTGCCGAGGCCGGTGCGCATACGCCGCTGCTGGACGGCGATGAGCAACTGGGTTGGGTGCTGCGCAGCAAGATTCGCTGCAAGCCGCTGTTCGTGGCCGGTGGCCATCGGGTCAGTGCGGATACCGCGCTGGACTGGGTGCAGCGCACGCTGCGCGGTTACCGGCTGCCGGAGCCGACGCGGCTGGCAGACCGGCTGGCCTCGCGACGGGACGAATGACCGCACCGGGCATCACCCGGAGCGGTCGCCATCCTCGATCAGCGATGCACGTGGCCGCGATGGCCCTGCGCGTCCTCGCCGTGGTCATGGCCTTCATGGCCCTCGTGCTCGCCGGCCTTGGCCGGCGCCGGCTCACCACAGGCTTCGCCGCAGTGGTCCGCTTCGATCTGCAGTGTCACGTGCTCGATGCCGAAGTCATCGTGCAGGCGCCCGCCCAGATCACGACGCAGCGCATCGGCATCGGTGCCGTCGCGCATCACGATGTGCGCGGTCAGCGCCGGGGTGCTGGAGGCCAGCGCCCACACATGCAGGTCATGCACGTCCAGTACCGCAGCGTGGCCGGACAGGCTGTCGCGCACCTTGGCCACGTCCATGCCCTTGGGCACGCCTTCCAGCAGCACGTTGATCGCCTCGCGCATCAGCACATAGGTGCGCGGCAACACCCACAGGCCGATCAGCACCGCCAGGATCGGGTCGATCGGCTTCCAGCCGGTCCACTTGATCAACAGCGCGCCAGCAATCACGGCCACCGAGCCGAGCATGTCTGCCCACACTTCCAGGTAGGCACCCTTCACGTTGAGGCTCTCGCCGCTGCCGGCCTGCAGCAGGCGCATCGAGATCAGGTTGATGACCAGGCCCGCCGCGGCAATCACCAGCATGCCCGACGAGGCAATCTCCTGCGGCTCGCGGAAACGTCCAATGGCCTCCCACAGGATATAGCCGGCGACCACGAACAGCATCGCGCCATTGATCATCGCGCCCAGCGCTTCCAGGCGTGCATAGCCGTAGGTGCGGCGCGCGTCCGGCGGGCGCCGACTCAGCCGCACCGCGACCAGCGCGATCATCAGCGCTAAAGCGTCGGTAGCCATGTGCGCCGCGTCGGACAGCAGCGCCAGGCTGTTGGTCCAGAACGCGCCTACCACCTCGACGACGAGGAAGGTGGAGGTCAGGCCGAGCGCCCACCACAAGGGTTTCTCGTGGCGGATCTCGGATGGCAGGTGATCGTGGTCGTGGCCCATGGCAACAGCTCCTTTGCGATGGGAGGCAGGCTACGCCGGAGGGCGTTGGGAAACTATCACGGTGTTTATAACATTGCAGGCCACGCGGTCCCTCACCGGGCATGGCCCGGCGCTACCGGAGCGCGGCCGGCAACGCCAGGCCACGCCTGGCGGACGCAGCGGACCGACGTCCGCCTGCGGTCAGAACCCGAAGCGCAGGCTGGCCCAGTACGCGCGGCCCGGCTCGTTGTAGGTCGCCGCGCCGGCATCGCTGCTGTTGGCCTCGCGGAACAGGCGCTTGTCGGCCAGGTTGTTGACGCCGAAGCCGAAGCTGACCGTCTCGGTCACCTTGTAGCGCGCGCTCACGCCCCAGATGTTGTACGCACCACGGTCCTGCAGTGCGATTGACGGGTCGCAGGTACCGGTGCAACGCGGGTCGTTGTTGATGTTGGTGGTGGCCGGCTTCTGCTTGCCGTAGAAGGTGCCGGTCAGCAGCACCGACAGCTTGTCGGTGGCCTGCCAGTCCAGCATCGTGTTGACGGTGTACTTCGGAATCACCGACAGCGGCTGGCCGGTGCTCTTGTTCTCGTTCTCCACCATGTAGGTGAAGTTGTTGCTCCACTTCAGGCGGTTGCCCTGCTCGCCCAGCAGCGGGACCACCAGGTTGCCTTCCAGACCCTGCACGATCGCCTTGGGTGCGTTCTCCCAGCGGAAGATGCGGCCCTTGGTGTCGGCGGTCAGCCCGATCTGGTTGTACCCGGCCTGGATCTTGTCCTTGTAGTCGTTGTGGAAGTAGGTCAACGACGCTTGCCAGCCGCTCTGCGGTGCCCACTCGATACCCAGTTCCTTGTTCAGGCTGGTTTCCGCCTTCAGGTCCGAGTTGCCGCGCATGTAGCAGCCGGCGCCCAGGCTCGGCAGTGCATTCGGGCAGCCATTGCCCCGGGTGTAATACAGATAGTCCGGATTCGACTGGTACAGGTTCGGCGCCTTGAATGCACGGGCGATACCGCCCTTCACCACCCAGTCGCTGTTGATGCGGAACTGCGCGTTGAGGCTGGGGCTGGTGTTGTTGCCGAACTGACTGTGGTGGTCGAAGCGCAGGCCCGGGGTGACGATCCAGCGCTCACCCAGGTAGATGTTGTCTTCCACGAACACGGCGGTGGTCTGCGCGTCGGACTTGCCGCGTGCGCGATCGGCCGACAGCCCCGGGATGCCGCCGCCGCTGCTGCTGGACTGGCTCATCGAGTACGGGTCGGTCAGGCGGCTGTCCAGGAATTCAAAGCCCAGCGTCCAGATGTTCTCGGCACCACCCAGCGTGGTCGGGAAACTGACTTCGCCGTCCAGCTGGTAGTTGCGCAGGCGCGAGGTCGACCAGTCGGTGCCGTTGAAGCTGCCCTCCGGGCCCCCGGCCAGGCCTTCGTTGATGCGCGAGTTGTTCACCGCCTCCACTGCAGCCGTTACCCGCGAGGTCACATCACCCCAGCGGCCGCGATGGGTGATCGCGCCGGTGTTGCGGTACATGCGGTTGGTCTCGGCCTGCTGCTCGGCCAACGCCCCCAGATCGATCGGTGTCGAGGTACCGGTGGTGCTGACCGCGCGGTCGCCAGCATAGATGTTGCCCTGGCGACTGGTGCCGGCTTCGAATTCGACCACCTGGTTGGCGGTCACGTCCCAGCGCAGCAGCGCGTTGACATCGCGGTTCTTGACGCCCTCGCGACCGGCCGGCGGCACCGCGTTCGGATTCGTCGCGAAGTCACGGTTGAGTTCCAGCGAATCGGCGTCGGTCTTGTTGAGATTGCCGTACAGGCGGAACGACAGGGTGTCGGTCATCGGCCCGCTCAGCTGCAGGCCGACGCGCTCGCTGCCGCCTTCGGCGCTGTGCTCGGGCACCAGGCCATACAGGTCGACCGCGCCGGTCAGGTCGCCGGTCGGGCGCTTGGTGATGATGTTGACCACGCCACCGGAAGCACCCGAGCCATAACGTGCCGCTGCAGGGCCGCGCAGCACTTCGATGCGCTCGATCATTTCCGCCGGCACCCAGTTGGTATCGCCGCGGGTATTGCGCTCACCGCTGCGGCCCATGCGCACGGCATCACGCGCACCGATGCGCTTGCCGTCGACCAGGATCAGGGTGTTTTCCGGGCCCATGCCACGCAGATCGATCTGGCGGTTGTTGCCGTACTGGCCCGAGGCACTGTTGCCGGTCAGGTTGACGCCGGGCATGGTCCGCAGCAGCTCGGCGATGTCGTTGGCCGGCGGGCGCCTGGCGATGTCCTCTGCGGTGATGGTCGAGGTACCCAGGGCCTGGCGCGCGATCTGCGAGGCGGTGACGTGCACCGTGTCGATATCGGTGGCGTCGGTTTCGGCGTGGGCGGTCAGAGCGCTGCCGGCCAGCAGGGCGGCAACGGCAAGCGCCAGCGGGCGCGGCGAAAGGACAACGGCAGGGGACATGATCAGGACCTTCTGGCAGGGCTACGGGGCCTCTGGCAAAGGGCTTGAGGCAACGACGAGGGGGAGGCGGAGCAGTCCTGCAGCAGGCACCTGCAGCCCGTTCCGTGCGCGCATTCTCCCATCAATGCGATTGATTCTCAAATGCGTTCACTCATTGCCGCAGCGGCGCCGATGTGGTTTGCGCACCGTGCAACCCTGCACCGCGCGTAAACTGGCCGGCTAACCCGCCATCAACCGTATGCCGCCGCGGCCGATACCCGTGGTTTGCCGTACGCAGTCAGAGATCGACGTGGAACCACCCCAATTGGACGATGCCAGCCAGCCGCTGGCCGAGGCCTGGCAGCAGTGTCTGCTGCAGGCCGGCCCTGCCGCCACCGCGCTGCTCAGGGCCGCTGCTACCGATGCCCCACCCGCGCTGGCCCAGCGCTTTTACGAAGTGCTGCTGCAGGACACCCGTGCGCGCCGTTTCCTGTCCCACGACCAGGTCAAGCAGCGCCTGCAGCCGGCCATGCAGCGCTGGCTGGCGCAGCTGCTGACCACTGATGCCAGCGGCATCGCCAACACCGTGGCCTCGCAGCGGATCATCGGCGACGTGCACGCCCGCGTCGGCATTCCTGTCGACCTGGTTACCCGCGGTGCGCGCGTGCTCAAGCACGAACTGTTCGTGCGCCTGCGCGACGATGCGCCTGACAGCGACACCGCATTCGCCGCCATCGACTGCCTCAGCGCGATCATGGATATCGCCATGGAAGGCATGACCCTGGCCTACACCCACGCGCGCGAGCGCTCCACCCGTGCCGACGCCGCCTACCGACTGTTCTCGCTGGTACAGAACGTCGGTACCGAACGCGAGCGCCAGCGCGCACTGCTGCTGGACTGGGAAAACGCCCTGCTCTACGCGTTGGCCGGCCACGTGCAGGCCAGCGACAACGCCAGCCTGGCCACCTCGGAGTTCGGCCTGTGGTTCACCCACAAGGGCATCCCCAGCTTCGGCGAAAGCAGCGAAACGCAGCAGGTGGGCCAGTTGATGGCCCGCATTGATGGCCACCTGCAGCGCGCGAGCGGCGATGCTCCGGCGCAGCGACTGGCGGTGCTGCCGGCCATCCGCGAGGACCTGGCCGCCATCCGCACCCTGATGACACTGCTGTTCGAGCGCATCGGCGAACTGGATGCCGGCAGCGACGCGCTGACCAACCTGCTCAACCGTCGCTTCCTGCCCACCGTGCTGCGCCGGGAAATCGAGCTGGCCACACGCAACCGCACACCATTCTCGCTGCTGCTGCTCGACCTGGATCACTTCAAGGCAATCAACGACGGCCACGGCCACGATGCCGGCGACCGCGCGTTGCAGCACGTCGCCGGCCTGCTCGGCCAGCTCACGCGCGGCAGCGACTACCTGTTCCGCTATGGCGGCGAAGAATTCGTGGTGGTACTGGTGGCTGCCAGCGAATCGCAGGCGACCGTGATCGCCGAGAGCCTGCGGCGGCAGATCGCGCAGTCGCCGGTGGTACTGGCCAACGGCCAGGTGCTGGCACTGACCGCCAGCATCGGCGTGGCCGGCCACGATGGCCATCCGGACTACGAGCGGCTGATGGCCCGTGCCGACGCGGCAATGTACGAGGCCAAGCGCAGCGGCCGCAACCGCGTGGTGGTGGCCAGTGCGGACCTGCAGGAAGCCCCGGGACGGCGCGCACTGCAGCGATGACGGCAGGACAGGTAGAGTCGACCGCGGGTCGACTATCGCGCGCACCGCGGGGTTTTTCGCACGCAGGGCGAAGAGCAGTCGACTGACAGTCGACTCTACTGACAGCCGGCACTACCGATGCGGCCGCCGGCCGCTGCTTTCACCGCCACCACCCGCCACGCTGCCCACCAGAGCAGCGCCAGCAACGCGATGCCCGCCCCCAACAGGCATACCGCCGGCCAGCCATGGCGCGCCTGCATCCACGGCCCGGCCGCTGCACCGGCGCCACTGCCCACCGCATAGAACAGCATGTACAAAGCCACCAGGCGTCCATGCTGTTCAGCCGGCGCGCGCAGCAGCAATGCCTGGTTTGATACGTGCAGTGCCTGCCCACCCAGGTCGAGCACAATCACGCCCAACAGCAGCAACGACAGCGACTGCGGCAGGCCCAGCAAGGGCCACCACGCAACCAGCATCAACAACAGCGCACCGACGCTGACCGGATGCGCGAAACCACGGTCCATCCAGTGCCCTACCCGCGCCGCCAGCAGCGCACCGATCACCCCGGCCAGGCCCAGTGCACCGATGGCGGCGGTCGACCAATGCAGCGGTGGCGCCGAGAGCGGCAAGGGTGCCGCCGCCCAGAACACATTGAGGCCGGCAAACAGCAGCAGTGCCAGCGGCCCACGCTCGCGCAGCGTTCGATCGCGGCGCAGCATGGCCAGCATCGAGCCCAGCAGCTCGCGCCAGCGTGGGGGAACCGACGGCACCGGTACTGGGGGCAGGCGCCGCCACAGCAGCGCCGCCAACCCCGCCATCACCATCGCTGACAACAGGTAGACCATCTGCCAGCCAAAGGCCGCCGCCACCGTACCGGACACCACGCGCGCCAGCAGCAGGCCGATGAACACGCCGCCCTGCACCACACCGACCACGCGACCGCGCTGCTCGGGCGGTGCCAGCATGGCGGTATAGGCGATCAGGCCCTGGGTCAGCGCCGTGCCCAGCAAGCCGGCCAGCAGCATGCCCGACAACAGCCAGCCCGCCGTGCGTGACGCTGCCAGCCACAGCAGCGCCAGCACCAATGCGATCAACTGCAGCCGCAGCAGGCGTCGCCGGTCACCACGGTCCGCCAGCGGCAGCAGGCCAAGCAACGCCAGCACGCTACCGGCCTGGGTAGCAGCCAGCACCGCGCCGGCCACGGCCCGGTCCAGCGCAAAGGCGCGTGCAAGCTGATCCAGCAGCGGCTGCGCGTAGTAGACGTTGGCGACGCTGGCGCCGGCGGCAACCGCAAGCAGGACCAGCAGCGGGCGGGGAAGCGATGTGGCACTCATGACGTGGTTGCAATTTGAAACTTGATGCAGGCTACTGCCATTGGTTTTAAACTGCAACCACATCAGAGAGGTCCACCATGCACGCCGACAGCCCCTGCCCCGTCGCCCGCAGCGCCGATCTGCTCGGTGACCGTTGGGCGCTGCTGGTCATCCGTGATGCCTTCGATGGCGTCACCCGTTTCGGTGATTTCCAGCGCAGCCTCGGCGCGGCCCGCAACATCCTCAGCGACCGCCTGCGACGGCTGGTAGAGGCCGGCATCCTGCAGCTGCAGCCGGCCTCCGATGGATCGGCCTACCAGGAATACGTGCTCACCGCCGCTGGCCAGGAACTGTTCCCGCTGCTGGTCGCGCTGCGCCAATGGGGTGAACGCCATCGCTTCGAGGCCGGTGAAGCCCATTCACAGCTGATCGAATCGGCGACGCGGCGGCCGCTGCCCTACATGCAGCCGCGCGGGCGCGACGGCCAGCCACTTCAGCCCAGCGCCACCCGCGTGCGCAAGCTCAGGGACGACGGGCGCGACACCTGATCCGCCCATTCGCGCACACCGACGAACATCCGCGCCGGTTAGCATCAGACCTTTCCGCCACTGGATGCCGCCGATGTCGCGCGATCGCCCTTCCCTGCTGACCGCCCTGCTGTTTCCGCTGCTGGCCTGCGCCACAGCAACCACGCAGGCCCGCGAGGTTGCCGCGCCCGCCGACCACGTGCAGGCCGATGGCCCCTATGTGTTCCGCCAGGGCGACCAGCTGCAGGCCAAGTGGATCTGCGACGACAAGGTCGAGTCGCACACGCTTGCCACGCAGGCCGCAGGTACCGACATCGCCCCGCGCTGCGGCTACGAGCACTCGGTGCACGTGGCTGCCCCGAATGCGCCTTCGGTTTCCGTGCTGCCGGCCGTGCCGCGCATCGTTGCGCTGTCCGACATCCATGGCCAGTACGGGCTGCTGGTGCGCCTGCTGCGCGCCCACCAGGTCATCGATGCCCAGGATCGCTGGGCGCTGGGCAAGGACACGCTGGTCATCGCCGGCGATGTGTTCGACCGCGGCCCGCAGGTGACCGAGGCCTTCTGGCTGCTGTATGGCCTGCAGCAGCAGGCGGCCGCCGCCGGCGGCGCGGTGCACTTCGTGCTCGGCAACCACGAAACCATGGTGCTGTACGACGACCTGCGCTACGTCAACCCGAAGTACCTGCGCAGCGCGCAGCTGCTCGGCCGCAGCTACCCGCAGCTGTACGGTGCCGATTCGGTGATCGGGCAGTGGCTGCGCACCCGCCCGGTGCTGCTGAAGATCGGCGACACCCTGTTCCTGCACGGCGGCATTTCGCCCGAGGCAGTGCAGCTGGCGCTGGAACCGGCGCGCACCAATGCGGCCTACCAGGCGTCACTGGGCCTGCCAAAGGCCGAAGTAAAGGCCGACCCGGCCACCGCACCGCTGTATGACGGCAAGACCAGCCCGATCTGGTACCGCGGCTACTTCGATGGCCGCCTCGACACCGCGGGGGTGCAGACCGTACTCGACCGCCTGCAGCTCAAACGCATCGTGGTCGGCCACACCTCGATGCCACACGTCAGCAGCTTCCATGGCGACCGCGTGATCGCCATCGACAGCAGCATCAAGAACGGCGAGAACGGCGAACTGCTGTTCATCGAAAATGGCAGGCTCAGCCGTGGCCTGCTGGATGGCTCGCGGGTGCCGTTGGCGCCGGGTGAGCCGGGCCTGCAGGACTGAATGAAGGGACAGCGCGACGGCACCGGGCGGCGGCGGCGCGCTCCACCTTCACCCGGTTTGCGGCTACCCTCGGCAGCCGAGAGAGGCCCACCCCGTCCATCCGGTGGGCCTGACCGTTACAGGAGCCCCCGCGCATGCGCGTTCTGATTGCTGAAGACGACCCGGATATCGCCTCCGGCCTGTGCGCCTCGCTGCGCCGGCAGGGGCACGTGGTTGACCACGTCGACAACGGCGCGCACGCCGACGCGGCACTGGGCTCGACCCAGTACGCATTGCTGGTGCTGGACCTGGGCCTGCCTCAGCTGGATGGCCGCGATGTGCTGCAGCGCCTGCGTCAGCGCGGCGATGGCCTGGCGGTGCTGGTGGTGACCGCCCGCGACGGCCTGGCCGAGCGCGTGCGCGTGCTCGACCTGGGCGCCGATGACTACCTGGTCAAGCCGTTCGCGCTGGACGAGTTCGAAGCACGCGTGCGTGCGCAGCTGCGGCGGGTCACCAGCAATGGCAACCCGGACCTGCGCATCGGCCGCCTGCGTATCGATCTGGCCGGGCACCGGGTGTGGATCGACGACCAGTCGCTGGAACTGACCGCGCGCGAGTTCGGCCTGCTGTCGGCACTGGCGGTACGCGCCGAGCGCATCGTGTCGCGCGCGCAACTGGTGGAGGCGCTGTGCGACTGGGGCCAGGACCTCACCGACAACGGCCTGGACATCGCCCTGCACCGCCTGCGCCGCAAGCTGCAGCCCGGCGGCATGGGCATCCGCACCGTGCGCGGGCTGGGCTACATGCTGGAAGACGCGCAGGACGAAAGCACGCCGTGATCAGTGGCCCGCCCAGCCTGCGCCGGCGCCTGCTCGCCTTTCTGGCGTTGCCGATGCTGGGCCTGCTCACCTTCAACACGATCCTGGCCTACTACGTTGCGCTGGACTATTCCAACCGCATCCACGACCGCAACCTGATCGACGACACGCATTCGTTCGCGCAGATGCTGAGCACCATGCCGGTGACCAGCGACCTGTCTCCGCAGGCGCGCTTCCTGATCGAGTACGACCCCGACGGCCATCGCTACTTCAACGTCGACAGCAGCCGCATGGGTACGCTCAGCGGCAATGCAGACTTCAGCCCGTACGCCCCTTCGCAGGACTGCACCGGTGTGCATCCGGCGCTGTACGACGGCAACCTCAATGGCCAGCAGGTGCGCATGGCCACCGTCTGCACGCAGGCGATGAACGATCCGCAGGACCAGCTGGCGGTGACCGTGGCCGAGAGCATGGCCGACCGCCGGCAGCGTGCGCGCGAGATCCTGATGATCATCATCCCGCTGATGACCATGCTGGCGCTGGGTACCGCAGCGCTGGTCTGGTTCGGCGTGACCTATGGCCTGCGCATCCTGACCCCGCTGAGGACCCGCCTGGCCCAGCGCCGCGGCGAACTGGCGCCGATCTCCGATGCCGACGTGCCAGAGGAGATCCAGCCACTGATCAGCACCATCGATGATCTGTTTGCCCGCCAGGCGGAAATGATCACCCTGCAGAACCGTTTCATCGCCGATGCCGCGCACCAGCTGCGTTCGCCGCTGGCGGGCATGGCCCTGCATGTGGACCAGGCACTGGCACATGGCGACCCCGATACAGTGCGCGAGGCGCTGCAGCACATCCGCCGGCTCAACCAGCGCACCGCCCGGGTCAGCACCCAGCTGCTGGCACTGAGCCGGGCGCAGACCGTGCCCGATACCGTGGAGGCACTGGACCTGTGCGAGCTGGTACCGCAGTGGGTCGGCATGCGCGTACCGGAGGCGATCCGCGATGGCATCGATCTGGGCTACCGCGGCAGTCCCCATCCGCTGCGTGTACTGGGCAACGGCGCCATGCTGCAGGAAGCGCTGGACAACCTGATCGACAACGCCCTGCGTTATGCCGGCCGCAATGCAACCGTCACGGTGGGCGTGCACGCGCTGGACGACAATGATGTCGAACTGTATGTGGAAGACAACGGCCCTGGCGTGCCCGACGACGTGATGCCACGGCTGGGCGAGCGCTTCTTCCGGGCGCCGGGCACCGCTGCCAGCGGCACCGGCCTCGGCCTGGCCATCGCGCACGAGGCGGTGGAGCACTTCGGCGGCCGCCTGAGCTTCCTGAACCGCCCAGGTGGCGGACTGAAGGTCGCCATCACGCTGCCGCTGCTGAAGGCGCCCTGACCCGGCCCGGGGCGCTGAAAGGCTGGCGAAAATCGCGCTTGCGATCCTGCCATCCCCACTGCCGTCCCGGAGCCGCCAGGTGACCGAATCGCACGACTTCTTCCTCCCCGGTGGCCCACAGGGCGTGCTGCTGGTCCATGGCCTGACCGGCACCCCGGCGGAAATGCGCATGCTGGGCAAAGGGCTGAACAACGCCGGTTTCACCGTGCACGGCGTGCAGCTGCCCGGCCATTGCGGCAGCGTGGATGACCTGCTGGCGACCACCTGGGAACAGTGGTACCAGGGCGTGGAAGATGCGGCGGCAACCCTGCGCGGCAAGGTCGACCAGCTGTTCGTCGGCGGCCTGTCGATGGGCGCGGTGCTGTCGCTGGCACTGGCTGCACGTCGCCCCGAGTGGGTGTCCGGGGTTGGCGTATACGGCGCCACCTTCCGCTATGACGGCTGGAACATCCCCGCCGTGGCCCGCTTCTCGTTCCTGCTGCCGTGGTTCAAGCGCTTCAACATCGGCCGCGACCGCATGTTCATGGAAGAACCGCCGTACGGCCTGCGTGACGAGCGCCTGCGTGCGCAGGTCAGCGCCGCCATGCTGTCCGGCGACAGCGCCGCCGCCGGCCTGCCGGGCAACCCCTGGCATGCGCTGGCCGAGATGCGTGCGCTGAGCAACTGGACCCGCCGCCATCTGCACCAGGTCACCGCGCCGTGCCTGGTGATGCACGCCCGCGAGGACGACGTGGCCAGCATGGGCAACGCCGAGCTGGTGATGTCGCGGGTCAGCGGCCCGAAGGAACTGGTGGTGCTGGAAGACAGTTACCACATGATCACCATCGACCGCGAACGCCGCGATGTGATCCGCCGCAGCGCGCGCTTCTTCACCGAAATCGGTGAACGCACGGGCGTGCTCAAGGCGGTGGCCTGACATGGGGGCACTTGCCACGCTGCTGTGGCTGGCCAATGTGGTACTCGATACCGGTGGCCAGCTCGCCTTCAAGGCCGCCGCCAGCGATCCGCAGGAGGGCGAAGGACTGCAGCGCTGGAAACACATGCTCAGCCGTCCCTGGCTGTGGATCGGCATCGCCTGCTACGTGCTTGAGTTCGTCGCCTGGATCGCGTTCCTGTCGCTGGTGCCGCTGTCCAAGGGCGTGCTGCTGGGCTCGATCAACATCGTCGCGCTGATGATCGCCGGCCGTTTCCTGTTCCGCGAGAAACTCACGCCGCTGCGGGTGACCGGCATGCTGCTGGTCACCGCCGGCGTAGCCGTGGTGGGGGCCGGCTCATGAGGCGCCTGTATGTGATCGGCTTCCCGCTGCTGATGGCGTTCGACACGCTGGCCCAGCTGTGCTTCAAGTACGCCGGTGACGCCGCGTTGCCGGTCGAGGCCAACACCGCCTGGCTGCTGCGCGTGCTGTCGCAGCCGTGGGTTTACGGCGCCATCCTCGGCTACGTGGGTGCATTCTTCACCTGGATGAGCCTGCTGCGCCATGCGCCGATCGGTCCCGCCTTTGCTGCCTCGCACCTGGAAGTGATCAGCGTGCTGCTGCTGTCGGCGTGGCTGTTGAACGAGCCGCTGACCCTGCACCATCTGCTCGGTGCGGTACTGATCGTGGCCGGCATCGTCTGCCTCGGCCGCGCCGAGGCGCACGACCCGCACAGCCCTGCCGAAAGCACCCCGTGAGCGCGCTGCGATGAGCCTGTTCGCGCGCGAACTGCCACCAACCGCCGGCCTGCCGATGCAGGCCAGCGATTTCCTTCCCGGTGGCGGCGACCTGCGTGACATCCTGGCCAGCCAGCTCGGCACACCGCCGCTGCAGCTGACCTGTTCCGGCACGCACGCGCTGCTGATCGCCCTGCGCACGCTGCGCAAGCGTGCGCCAAAGCGCGACACCGTGATCATGCCGGCCTATACCTGCCCGCTGGTGCCGATCGCGGTGCACAGCCTGGGCCTGCGCGTGCAGTTGTGCGATACCCGGCGCGGTCATTTCGACTTCGACCCCGGCCAGCTCAAGCGGCTGGCCGATGCGCGCACGCTGGCGATCCTGCCCACCCACCTGGGCGGGCGCATTGCCGATGTCGAGCTGGCCTGCGAAGTCGCCCGCAACGCCGGCACCTGGGTGATCGAAGATGCCGCGCAGGCACTCGGCGCACGGGTCGGCAACAGCAGTGTCGGCCTGCGCGGCGATATCGGATTCTTCAGCCTGGCCGCCGGCAAGGGCCTGAGCCTGCATGAAGGCGGCCTGCTGGTCAGCCGCGATGACGAACTGCGTGCTGCGCTGGCCGAACATGCCGTCCAGCACGTTCGCTCCAGCCTGCGCTGGGAGCTGCTGCGCAGCGTGCAGTTGCTGGGCCTTGCTGCCTGCTATCGCCCTTCGCTGCTGTCACTGGTGTATGGCAATCCACTGCGCAATGCGCTTCAGCGTGGCGATCTGGAAGATGCGGTCGGTGACATTTTCCCGCTGGATATCCCGCAGCACCGGGTCAGCCAGTGGCGGCAGAACATCGGCGCGCATGCCGCGCGGCGCTTGCCGGCATTCCTTCAGGCCGGTCGGCTGCGTGCGTTGCAGCTGCGCGTGCAGCTGGCACAGCTGCCTGCCGTTGAGGTGGTCGATGGGCTGGCCGGTAGCGGTGGCACCTGGCCACTGTTGATGCTGCTGCTGCCCAGCCAACGCGCCCGCGATGCAGTACTGAAGGACTTGTGGCCACGCGGGCTTGGCGCCAGCCGCATGTTCATCCATGCCCTGCCCGGCTATGCCTACCTGCGCGGCATCGTGCCGCAGGACGACATGCCCAACGCACGCGACTTCGCCGCACGCATGCTGACCCTCGGCAACAGCGCCTGGCAGACCCGTGAAGAGACCGCCGAAATACTGCAGGCACTGGCCCGGGCGTGACGCCAGGACGCACGGATGGAGTGCGCCTCACGCATTCATCCATGCACCTTCCTGAACGCTTTCCGCGCCCTGCAATGCAGGCTTTCAACAGGAAAGGAACGAGAAAGGCTGCCTGCCTACATTGAGCCTGGCCCGGCATCGCGCCGGACGTTCCTTTCATCGACGGACCTGCCCATGCACTGGAGCATCCTGTGTGACTTCGACGGCACCATCAGCCTCGAAGATGTCATCGACTCGCTGCTGGAGAAATACGGCCAGCCGGGCTGGCAGGAACTGGAAGACCAGTGGAAGGCGGGAAAGATCGGCTCGCGCGAATGCATGCAGGGCCAGGTCAGGCTGCTGAAACTGGACCCGGCCACGCTCGACGCCCACCTGGACCAGGTGCAGATCGATCCGGGCTTTGCCGCCTTTGTCAGCCGTGCCGAACAGCTGGGCGTGCCGCTGCGCATCGTCAGCGACGGCCTGGACCATGCGATCCACCGCATCCTCGCCAACCACGGCCTGTCGCGACTGCCGGTGGTGGCCAACCACCTGCGCTGGTGCGATGACCACTGGGAACTGGAATCGCCCTACCAGGCCGAAGGCTGCCGCAGCGGCACCTGCAAGTGCACCTGCGCTGCGCAGGCGCGCGCCAACGAAGCACCGCGTGTGCTGATGATCGGCGATGGCAGTTCGGATTTCTGCGTCTCCGAAGATGCCGACTTCGTGTTCGCCAAGCGTCGCCTGATCACCCATTGCACCCATGCCGGCATCGAGCATGCCGCCATCGATACCTTCCACGATGCAATCGCACTGCTGCCGCGCTTGCTCGATGGCAGCCTGCTGCAGCCACGTCGTATCGACGCCAGCCCGCAGCCCGCCGTACTGCCCCTGCTGCTGGCCACCGCCTGAGCACTCCCTTCCAAGCACGCCCCCGCTACCTCTTTCGAACGTCCTTCACGGAACCGAACTGCATGAACATTTTTGACAAGAACGCCGACGCCGCTGCCTCCGACGCGCAGCTGCTGGCCGACGAAGCCCGTTACAGCTCCTTCGGCGATACCGTCCACTACGTCGACCCGCCGAAGATCTTCCAGCGCGGCGAAGGCAGCTACATGTTCGACGGTGCGGGCGTGCCCTACCTCGACCTGCAGATGTGGTACTCGGCCTGCAACTTCGGCTACAGCAACAAGCGTCTGAACGATGCGCTGAAGGACCAGATCGACACCCTGCCGCAGGTCGCCAGCCAGTACCTGCACCCGACCCGCGTGCAGCTGGCCAAGACCATTGCCGTGGACATGCACGAGAAGTTCGGCCTCGACGGCCGCGTGCATTTCAACGTCGGCGGCGCGCAGGCCATTGAAGACTCGCTGAAGATCGTGCGCAACGCGCGTGGCGGCAAGAGCCTGATGTTCGCCTTCGAGGGTGGTTACCACGGCCGTACCCTGGGTGCGTCGTCGATCACCTCCAGCTACCGCTACCGCCGCCGCTACGGCCACTTCGGCGAGCGCGCGATGTTCATTCCGTTCCCGTACCCCTTCCGTCGCCCGAAGGGCATGACCCCGGAAGAGTATTCCGACCATTGCGTGTGGCAGTTCGAGCGCCTGTTCGAAAGCGAATACAACGGCGTGTGGGATCCCAAGGTCGGCCAGGCGGAGTACGCCGCGTTCTATGTCGAGCCGATCCAGGGCACCGGCGGCTACGTCATCCCGCCGCGCAACTTCTTCACCGGCCTCAAGCGCGTGCTGGACAAGTACGGCATCCTGATGGTCGTCGATGAAATCCAGATGGGCTTCTGGCGCACCGGCAAGCTGTGGGCCATCGAGCACTTCGGCGTGACCCCGGACGTGCTGGTGTTCGGCAAGGCGCTGACCAACGGCCTGAACCCGCTGTCGGGCCTGTGGGCGCGCGAAGAGCTGATCAACCCGACCGTGTTCCCGCCGGGCTCCACCCACTCCACCTTCAACTCCAACCCGCTGGGCACCCGCCTGGGCCTGGAAGTGCTGAAGCTGGGCAAGGAAATGGATTACGAGCGCACCGTGCCGGAAAAGGGCGCGTACTTCCTCGATGGCCTGCGTGGCCTGCAGAAGCGCCACCCGGAAATCGGCGACGTCGACGGCCTGGGCCTGGCCCTGCGCGCGGAAATCTGCCAGACCGACGGCTACACGCCGAACAAGGAACTGCTGGACCGCATGGTCGACATCGGCCTGGCCGGTGACCTGCTGCACGACGGCAAGCGCATGGGCCTCGTGCTCGACGTGGGTGGCTGGTACAAGAACGTGATCACCTTCGCGCCGTCGCTGGACATCAGCTACGAAGAGATCGACCTGGCGATCACCCTGCTTGACCAGGCGCTGACCAAGGCCAAGGGCTGAGGTCCGATGCGCTGCCGGTTCCCGTGCCGATGGAAATGACGTCACGCGCGTCCAGCACCGCGCTGGAACCGGCCGCGCTGCTGGAGGGCTTCCTGGCCCACCCGCCGCTCGGGTTCGAGGCAGGCCGCCTTCCGAGCGGCCTGCCGACCTTCCGTGCGCCGCTGGATCTGACCACCACCATGGACGACGACCTGCGCGGCAAGCTGCTTGGCCTGCCACTGTCGCGCCTGTGGCGGCCATGGATCACCTGGAAGACCCGCTTCGTCGGCGCCACCAGCACCGAGTACACCCCGCTGCCCGCGCACGTCGCACCAGAGGCATTGGCCGAGGACGTGACGCGTCACGCGATCGGCGATACGCGCCTGCTGGTGGTCAAGGACCTGGCGATCGATTCGCCGCTGCTGGACGACGCCGCCAACGCACACAGCGGTGCCTTCCTGCAGGCGCTGCTGGCACGCGGCTTCGTCGAACTGGAAGGCATGCCGCTGGCCTGGGTGGCGATCGATTTCGATTCGATCGATGGCTATCTCGGCCGCCTGTCGTCTTCGCGCCGCAAGAACATCCGGCGCAAGCTGCGCTCGCGCGACGACCTGCAGATCGACTGCATCGCCACCGGCGATCCGGCCCTGGCCGACCCGCAGCTCCAGGCCGAACTGTATGCCTTGTACCTGGGCGTGTACGCGCAGAGCGCGGTGCATTTCGACCAGCTCGACCTGCCCTACTTCCAGCATCTTCTGGCCGACAGCCAGGGCCAGGGACGGATGTTCCTGTACCGCCACCAGGGCCAGCTGATCGGCTGGAACCTGTGTTACGTGCATGCGGGCAAGCTGGTGGACAAGTACATCGGCCTGGCCTATCCGCAGTCCCGCGAGCACAACCTGTACGCGGTGAGCTGGATGCACAACCTCGAATACGCGCTGCAGCACAGCCTGAGCCACTACGTGGCCGGCTGGACCGATTCGCGGATCAAGGCCGAACTGGGTGCCCGCTTCACCTCCACCCGGCATGCGATCCACGCCCGTTCCCCGCTGCTGCGCGCCGCCCTGCGCAGGCTGGCCCCGTACCTGCAGGGCGAACCGGACGGAGGCGGCTGAGCGATGCCATTGCGTTCCCCGCTGATCCTGGACCTGGACGGTGGCGTGCTGCCGCTGCCCCAGGCGCAAACCCTGGCCCTGCCGCAATGGCACGATCCACTGCGCTTCGCCTGCCGCAATGCCACCCTCGACCGTTTCGCCGCTGAAGTGCTGGCACCGCTGCCGGCCCAGCTCGGCACGGTGATGCTCGGCAGTGGCGACTTCCACCACCTCAGCCTGCCGCTGCTGCAGCGCATGCGCATGCAGGCGCCGTTCCAGCTGGTGGTGCTGGACAACCATCCGGACAACATGCGCTTCCCGTTCGGCATGCACTGCGGGTCGTGGGTGAACGCCGCCAGCAAGCTGCCGCAGATCTCGCACATCCACGTGCTCGGCATCACCTCCAGCGACATCGGCCTCGGCCATGCTTGGGAGAACCACTGGCGCCCGCTGATGAGCGGCCGGCTGACGTACTGGTGCATGGACGTGGACGTGAGCTGGGGGCATCGTCTCGGCATGGGCCACGCCTTCCGCCGTTTCGAGCATCCCGAAGCGCTGGTGGCTGCGTTCGCTGCCGAGCAGGCCAAGTCGCCGCAGCCGACCTACCTGTCGATCGACAAGGATGTGTTTGCCGAGGACGTGGCCCGCAGCAACTGGGACCAGGGCCGCTTCCAGCTGGAACACGCACTGGTGGTGATCGAAGCGCTGCGCGCCGGCGGCCTGGCCGGCAGTGACATCACCGGCGAAGTGTCGCTGGCCAACTACCAGAGCCGCTTCAAACGCTGGCTGTCGTCGCTGGATGGCCAGCCTGACGTCAGCGCCGGGGATCTACCGCTGTGGCAGGCGCGGCACCAGCAGGTGAACCGCGAGCTGCTGGCGGCGATGGCCGCGGTGCCGACCGCCTGCTGACCGCGTCGGTCATGCCGGCCGCTGGCCGGCGTGGCTTCGGTAGTGCCGGCCGCTGGCCGGCAATGCCAACCAAGGTTGGCAACTACCAGACCCAGGCAGCGTCGGTCGTGCCGGCCGCTGGCCGGCAACCTCATTGTTCCCGGGCTCACGGGGATGCCGGCCAGCGGCCGGCACTACACT